>JAICXZ010000065.1 GCA_025934475.1 Mucilaginibacter sp.
AACCGCGAAGGTGTAAACTGTTTGCCCGTCTACCTTTAGCTCAATAGAATAAATGCCGTTATGATTGAATGAGGTACTGTTCATGTCGGTCGCGGTGATGCCAAACCCCGTTTCTCCGCTTACATTAATTATTTGTGGTTTCATCATCCGATAATGGCCTGCAGCACCTGTCACGCCGAAAAACTGGCGTGGTGTCTTCTCACTAAATGGGGCATCGCCTAGGTGATACACGCAAATAGTACCGAGGGTAGGAGGCACGCGATCGGGCATAGTAAGTCCGAACAATTGCGGGTTGATGGTTTCCTGTGTTTGCGTATCCCTGATCTCGAAATGCAAATGCGGCCCTTCGGACGCCCCTGCATTGCCAGACCACGCGATCACATCACCCTGGCAAATCATTACCTGGAAGGGGGCAAGATTGAAATCAACCTCAAAGCTTTGCTGCTGATATTGCTGCGCTCTTACCAGTTTTTCCAATTCTGGAGCAAAGCGTTCTATGTGTCCGTATACAGTTGTAAAGCCGTTGGGGTGTGTGACATAAATGGCATTGCCAAAGCCGCCAAACTGGACGCGCAACCGGGAAATGTAACCATCATAGGCTGCATGGACCGGGTAGCCAGTTGTGTTATTGGTTTTAAAATCTAAGCCTGAGTGAAAATGGTTGGGCCTTAACTCGCCAAATGATCCTGCGGTGCTTGGCGGTAAGTCCAGCGGGTAACGGAAAAAGTTTTTGGGGTATTGTTTCGTTTGAACAATATCCTGTGCTGAGCAATTTAAAATCAGGCCGGATAAGGCGATTAATAGGGTAGCAAATCTTTTTATCATCCCTATTTAACGTAGAAATCGAGCATTTTCTGACCTTCAAGATAAGCTTCCAGGTGGTCGCCTACATTAACTCTACCTACTCCGGGTGGCGTACCGGTGAAAATCAGGTCGCCCTTTTTGAGCGTAATGTACTGTGACACAAAAACAATAATGCGCTCAAATGAAAATAAAAGATCTTTGGTATTTCCCTGCTGACGGGTTTCCCCGTTAATATCCAGGTTGAAATTGATGCTGTAGATATCCGAAAAATTCGATTTCGGCACAAAATTGCCCACCGGCGCTGACCCGTCAAAGGCTTTAGCAAGTTCCCATGGCAAGCCTTTTTCCTTGTGACGTTGCTGAACATCACGAGCGGTAAAGTCAATACCCAAACCGATTTCATCATAATAATTAGCCGCGAATTTTTCGCTGATGTGTTTGCCTTCTTTGCAAACCTTCAATACAACCTCGATCTCGTGATGCACATCTTCAGAAAATTCGGGATGATAGAAAGGCTTGTTTTCACGCAATAAGGCCGTATCCGGCTTCATAAATATCACCGGGACGGTAGGCACCGGGTTATTCAACTCTTTGGCGTGCTCAGCATAGTTGCGGCCAATGGCTATTATTTTCATGGGGGGCAAATCTAACGATTTGAGTTGAATGGTTGATTGAGTTGGATAAGTTGATTAAGTTATAGCGTTGGTTTTAACCCAATCAACTCAATCCAAATTATTCAACCTAATCAACTATAATACCGATATCCTCTTAATCACCGATTCATTGCCGGCCATTACGCGGATAAAATAGAAGCCTCTTTGTAATTTGTTGTTAAGGAGGTAAGTGTAGTTCTGCTCACCCGAGGTGATTCTTTGCGAGATGAGGGTGATCACGTCGTTACCCAAAACGTCCATGACTTTTACCGTGACGATGGCGTTGCGCGACAGATTATATTTAATGTTGATCTGATCGGTTATAGGGTTGGGGAAAACTTGCACATCATTCAGCAGTTTGTCGTCGGGCTTTGATACGCTAAATTTTTGAGCCGAAACAACCGCAGGCTTTAAGGGAGGAAGCGAAAGGTGCAAACCATTTCGTCCGTAAGTAGTTTTTGTTGAGGTAAGTTTGCGGATTGTGTCAGCACGACCAAGCCTGTAATTGCCCGCAAGAGCAAAATTGATGGATACCGCAAGCGCGACCATTAGTATCCACGAAATTTTATGCGGGTAAATTTGCCTCATGCTTAAAATTATAATACAAAAATATAAATAATGGACGCTAGAATTTAGTTAGGTTTAATTTTGAATAAGATTTTAACAAAATTTAACAAAAAATGTGTTCATCACAAATATTTACTTGATTATGGGCGAAAGGCAGTATCTTAATCGCCGAAAATTATAGTACCCCTATTTGTTGGTTTGATTACTAAATAGCATTCAACCGTGTCGCAACAAAAACATATGCAAAGGCTGTCAGCAGCCGGACTTTTAATTAGCCTGGGTATTATTTATGGCGATATTGGCACATCGCCGCTCTACGTTTTCAAAGCCATCGTAGGGAAGACTGCGATCAACGAATTATTGGTCCTGGGTGGTGTCTCCTGCATTTTTTGGACGCTTACATTACAAACCACCATAAAATATGTGATCATCACCCTTCAGGCCGATAATAAAGGTGAGGGTGGTATATTTTCACTGTTTTCGCTGGTGCGAAGGCGTGCCAAATGGCTGGTTATACCGGCCGTTATTGGCGGTTGTGCACTTTTGGCCGACGGTATCATTACACCACCTATTACTATATCTTCGGCAATTGAGGGCCTCCAGACCTACTATCCGCATATGCACACCGAAGTGGTTGTAATTTGCATTATAGCGGCTTTATTTATCATTCAGCAATTTGGAACCTCGCTGGTGGGGAAGGCATTCGGACCCATGATGTTCATCTGGTTTACGATGATGGGCGTGCTTGGTGTTTCTTTTATTATCGAGATGCCCTCTGTGTTCAAGGCCCTGAACCCTTTTTATGGCATCCGTTTATTAACTTCAGATCCGGCTCATTCTTTTGTTATCCTTGGCGCCGTGTTTTTGTGTACTACAGGTGCCGAGGCATTATATTCTGACCTTGGCCACTGCGGCCGGGGAAATATCCAGATCAGCTGGATATATGTGAAAAGCTGCCTGGTGCTCAATTACCTCGGGCAGGCAGTTTGGCTGCTGCACCACAACGGAACGTCAATGGACCTCAATTTGCATAATCCCTTTTTCGAGATTATGCCGCAATGGTTCTCTTTGTATGGGATTGGTATTGCAACCATAGCTGCTATTATTGCCAGCCAGGCTCTTATTTCCGGTTCGTATACGCTTATCGCCGAGGCCGTGCGTTTGAATCTTTGGCCCAAGGTGCGCATCAATTATCCAACTGAGCAAAAGGGGCAATTATATGTTCCCAGCACTAATTGGTTGTTGTGTGCAGGTTGTATCGGCGTGACATTGTTGTTTGAGCACTCCGACCGGATGGAGGCTGCTTACGGCTTGAGTATTACGGTAGCCATGCTGATGACCACCATCCTGGTTTCCCGATTCCTCGCTAAGCGGAAATTTCCCCAATACATCATTGTGATTTTTCTGATAGTTTACATATGGATCGAACTGACATTCTTATCGGGCAATCTCGTTAAGTTTGTTAACGGTGGTTGGTTCACTTTGTCGGTCGGCGCGTTTCTTTTCTCCATCATGTGGACGTCGCACATCGCCCGTAAAATTAGAAACCGTTACGTTAAGTTTATCGCAATAGAAGACTACTACAGTATTATTAAGGAGCTTAGCGACGATGAGTCGGTACCTAAATATGCATCGCAATTGGTATACCTCACCAGCGCTAATTTCAATTCGGAGATTGAATCCAAGATCATCTATTCTATTTTACAAAAGCAGCCTAAACGAGCTGACGTTTACTGGCTGGTACACGTTGATGTGGTGGACGAACCCTACAAAAGGGAATACGAGGTAGACTTCCTGGTGCCAAATAAGCTCATCCGGATCGATTTTAAGCTCGGTTTTCGCATTGAACAGCAAATCAATATGCTTTTTAGAAAAGTAGTTGAAGATTTGGTGAAAAAAGGAGAAGTTAATATCACAAGTAAATACAAATCGCTGAACAGGCATAAGATTGTGGGCGATTTCCGTTTCGTGGTTATAGAAAAGATCATGTCGCGTTCACATGGCTTGTCATTCTATGAGAAGTTTGTTATGAACTTCTATGTAGTACTCAAAAAGATAAGCCTTTCGGAAGAGCGTGCATTTGGCCTCGACCTGAGCTTTGTAACGGTTGAGAAAGTGCCGCTGATGATAACAGATCCGGAAACAGTAGAAATGCAGCGGATATCTTAGTTTTGGGCGTTCAGTTGGCACTCTTTTGTTTCTTAGATATTAATAGATTGTTGTTTTAAGTAAACCATCTGCCTCAAAGGTTGTTAGAAAAAGAAAACATCTACCTTTGAAAAAGATATTACTTGTATTGCTTTCGCTCATAGCCGCCAGGGCTATGGCATTGCCAGCTGATACCGGACTAACACTTTCAGATACTGTCCGAAAAGATATTAAATCCGCTGATACCGTCAGATTTCCGTCGGAGAAAGTGGGGTCCATTATTCCCGGAGTTGCACTTGTGGCCTATGGGGGCTTGTCCTTTGTGGTGCATCCTATTAGACGCATTGACTATTACTTTAAAGATCGCATAAACGCCAGCGCCCCCCATTACAATTCCAAGATAGACGACTACACACAACTTGCTCCGGGCGCCGCTGTTTATATCTTAAACCTATTCGGCGACGAAGGGAAGCACCGGTTTTGGGACCGTACTGCATTGGCGGCTCTTTCGGGAGGGATATTGACCTTAGCGGATGGTACCAAGTACCTGGGGCATCGCGACCGCCCTGTAGGCACCGACCCGCTTTCATTTCCGTCGGGACATACAGGAGCAGCGTTTGTGGCGGCCGAATTTCTGTCGCAGGAGTACTCATGGAAATCTCCATGGTATGGGATTGCGGCCTATACCTGTGCTTCGGCTACTGCGGTCATGCGTATGTATAACCGGGCGCACTGGTTTAGCGATTGCGTTGCAGGCGCGGGTTTTGGCATACTCTCCACCAAGGCAGCCTATTGGCTCTATCCGCATATCAAACGGGCCTTATCTCATAAAGATAAACATGGGCGCATGTCCATGCTGATGCCGAATTTTCAGGATGGTGCGCCGGGATTTGCATTTACCATGCAATTGTAACAAGCTACTATTTATAGCGGATCTTATAAATAAGTATAATACTCGCAAAGATCATCGTTACGGCATTGGCTAAACTGACCGGCAGGCTGCCGATCATGAGGCCATAGGCGAGCCACAGCATCGTGCCCGCAGTGAAGAGACAATACATATAAAGCGATATGCCTGATGTGTCTTTGGTTTGAATGGTTTTGACGGCTTGCGGCAGAAAAGAGATAGTGGTACCAAATGCGGCTAATAATCCAATGACGGTGATGAGATCGAAGTGCAACATGGGCTAAAATTAATCAATTACTGTTAGTAAAAGATTAATTTTCAAGCTTTGCCGGCGCTTTACTTTCCTTCCCAACGTTGCTGTTTTTGTAGCTGTAAGAGAAATAGATGACCAATCCGATCACAAGCCATATCAGGAACCTCAACCAATTGGTATAGCCCATTTCTGTCATCAGGTAAAGGCAGCTTAATAGTCCCAGAACAGGTATAAGCGACAAGTTTTTGATGAATGCTGCCACAGTCAATGCTGCTGATAAAAACAGGAAAATGAAGAATGGGAAGTTTTCGTGTACATTTTTACCTGTGAACATGCTGGCAATATAATCGCGGAAAAAATAGATGCCGGCTACGAAGAGAATCGGAACTATGAACTTTGCGTTTATATAGGGTAACTGAAAGCGACCTCGCCTGTGACCTTCCGTGCGCGGCAGTAATAGTACACCGCCGCAAACTAAAACAAAGGCGAATAGTGTTCCGATACTCGTTAAATCGGTTACTATTGTCAAGTTTAGAAACAATGCCGGAACCGCCACTACCAGGCCGGTTACTATTGTAGAGAATGAAGGTGTATGATATTTTGGATGTATACGAGAAAATATCTTTGGCAGCAAGCCATCGCGGCTCATGCTCATCCAGATGCGTGGTTGTCCTAACTGAAATATGAGGAGCACGCTCGCTGTGGCCACTACTGCACTTATCGATATAACGTAGCTAATGTTATGTAATCCGACCTTAGCGAAAACGAATGCCAGCGGATCGCCAACCTGTAGTTCCTTATAGCTGACCATCCCGGTGAGTACAAGCGAGATCAGGATATAAAGGATGGTACAGATAATGAGCGAGTAGATCATGCCGCGCGGCAGGTCGCGTTGAGGGTTATTACATTCTTCCGCCGTGGTGGAGATAGCGTCAAAGCCGATATAAGCAAAGAAAACACCTGAAACACCTTTCATTACACCGCTGAACCCGTTAGGCATAAAAGGATGCCAGTTTGCCGGTGTTACATAGAAGAATCCAATAAGAATAACACCGATAACAATGGCAATTTTGAGGATTACCATAGCGTTGGTAGCCTTCCTCGTTTCGCGTATGCCAACATATACCAGGTACGTAATAGCAATGGTTATAGCAAGTGCCGGCAAATTGGCAATGAATTTAAAAGCTCCGAAACCAGGTGCCAGGTCCCAGGCAGCTGCATCCAATTTCATTCGGTCGGTAATTGCCGAAAGCTGATGAATAGCCTGATCATGAAGAATGTCGGTGTGAGCGTTGTATGCCGTCAGATAATCAATAACTGTATACCTGGGTAGGTAAATGTGAAAGCCTTCAAGCAGATTTACAAAATATTCGCTCCATGATATGGCCACTGCGATATTTCCAATAGCATATTCCATCAACAAATCCCAGCCGATTATCCAGGCTATCAATTCGCCAAAAGAAGCGTAGGCATAAGTATAGGCGCTGCCAGCAACGGGTATCCGTGCCGCAAACTCAGCATAGCACAATGCCGAAAAGCCGCAGGTGACAGCTGTGATTACAAATAATATGCTAACTCCAGGTCCGCCATGGAATGCGGCTTCACCTATTGTCGAAAATATACCAGCACCGACTACCGCCGCAATACCCATCAGGGTAAGGTCCCTAACACGAAGTTCTTTATTTAAATGAGGAGTCCCTGAATGTTCGCCATCGCCAAAACCGCTCGACACATCCGACAAAATTCTTTCAATGGTTTTCTTTCGAAATATGCTCTTCGACATTCAGTTCTATTGAGTTAGGCTGGCTTCAAACATACTATTTTTTTCCATTGAATTAAATAGTATAACTTGCGGCCGTGGAAACAAGTTTGAGTAACGTATTACGCAGAATCCGATGGATGGTTGTGCCTTATCTGCTTATTTTAATTATCTGCCTGTTTATCAAACTTACATTTTCGCGCCCCGAAATTTACTTCGCCATTAACGGGTTCAACACACCGCTGATGGATTTCCTGGCGCCATTTGTTACCGATCTGGGTAATGGCTGGACCACAGTTGCCATAGCCGCCATATTCCTGCTGTTTAGCTATCGCAAAGCATTTATTATTGCAATCGGCTATGCCATAACCTCCCTTTCGGCGCAAGCGATCAAATACATTTTCATAGCCCCACGGCCCAAGTTGTATTTCGGTAAGCAGATTGCCCATGCGCACTTCGTAAAAGGAATAGATATTCTAAGTACCTACAGTTTTCCTTCCGGCCATACCACAACTGCATTTATGCTGGCTGTAATGTTTACCTATTGGTGCAGGAATAAAGGCTGGGGACCCGTGTTCCTGCTCCTGGCAATTATGGTTGGATACTCGCGTATGTACCTGAGCGAGCATTTTTTTGAAGATGTTCTTGGCGGTTCGGTCCTCGGTTTTGTACTTACAGTTATCTGGCTCTACTGGATCGAGAGCCGCGAGTTTATTCAAAAGCCCGGATGGCAAAGGGGACTGCTTTCTAAAAAAGCTTAGCCTTTCCCCGCAAATACAAAAAAGAGTATTGCCAATATGATGATAATCGCGATGACCAAAACGGTGATCTTCATTGCGCTATAAGGTCTGTGTCCATGCACCTCCCCGGTACTTGCGTTAATGGTGACCTGGTATACGGTACCTTTATAGACATATGACGTAACCCACACTGGCAGCAATAAATATTTAATACCAACATTCGAAAGCTCGGTCGATGAATTGTAGACCTGCTGTTCGTCGCCACCTATATCATCACGTATTGCACCGTCGATCTCAGCATCCATCATTTTTTTGGCAGATTCCAGCCCGTTTTGCGGTACCAGCTGGTAATTTTCGGCACGGAACCCACTAATGTAGCGTTCATCGTATTCGACTATGGTGCTGAACTGCCAACCGCCAACTTTGTTCAGCATTTCAGCAGGCAGCGAATTGCTTGCCGGAACCAGCAGATCCTCAAAGTTGTTTTGTACGGTGCCGGATACGGGCCACCAACTGGTGCGCATAACCTCACGCGTCATCTCGCGTTGTTCCCCGTCTACCTCTTCCACATAAGTCTCGGTTTCCCAGTAATGCTCACCACGGCTGCCATCGTAACTTGTAAATGCATCGGCGTCATACGACCAGAAGGGTAGGTAGACTCCATCGAGCGGAGGTTTTGAGCTGTTGCTTATTTTCTGAGCCAGATCATTCGGTGCGAAAGATAAGCCTTTGATCCAGTTTTTAAAGTTATCGGTCGCCGTTTGCTGATTAACCGCAAACGGTAAAATATAATGTGGCCTAACATAGTCCTGCGTATCATTTAGCTCGATAATAAGCGGCGAAGAGCAAAACGGACACTTATCGGCGGTTACATTTTTAGGCAGCGTAGTTTTTGAGCCGCAGTTTTTACAGCTTACTGCTTGAAGATCGCCGCTTACAGGCGGGGCCGATTGAATATAATCGACAAATTCGTCATAGTTATAGCTTTCGATATCGTGACTCGTTTCCGAGCCGATTATTTGGTTGCTGGCGCCGCAGTGGCTGCATTTTAGTTCTTCAGTTCCCGGCTCGTAACGCAACACCGCTCCGCATGATTTGCAGTTGAGTGAATTTTCGGTAACAGCCGTTTTCTCATTTTGGTCCATAAAGGAAATTATTGTTAGTGTATAAGGTTATAGATTATCAGGCAATTGGCGGAGGCATGTTTTCAAAGATTTGCGCCAGTTCCGTCACTGTATTTGCAGCAATCCAGCCTGCCATGCCTTTTTTCCAAACAAGGCTCGCACCCTGGAAATTTTGATCCAGCGCCATTTGCGTCAATTGAGCTGTGGTAAATGGACCCTGTGATTTCCCGCCCACAGCAACAAAGTACTCAGCCGTTGCGCCAGGTATTGGCGGAGGCATATCCGGGCTTGCGTTCTGTGCGGGTGATTGAGTGTTTAGATTTTGCTGGAATATGTTGCCAACCTGGCCCATCATGGCTGCACCAACGCCGAGGCCCATACCTGCCGCTCCCAGATTACCTCCGATGCTGTTTTGAGCCGATTCCTCAATAGCGTTTGCCGCCTGATATTGTGCATAAGCACCGAGGTTGCCAATAATGCCCATTTCGCTTCTTTTGTCCAGCGCCTGTTCCACTTCGGGAGGGAGCGAGATATTTTCGACCAGGAATTTGGTTAGATTCAGGCCGATCTCTGTAAAATCTGGCTG
>JAICXZ010000225.1 GCA_025934475.1 Mucilaginibacter sp.
CAACACCAGAACCGTATTTGAAGATACGTGCCTCACGAACCCACAGGTCCATGATGCCGCCTTCGTTCACTAAGTCGTCCTCAACAGATAGAATAAAGCAGGCATGTGGCTGCGGACGCTCATAAGCCGAAGTTGATTTGCTAAGCACCTCGGTAACCGGATCCACATAATAGTGCCCCTGTGGCTTGCCGGTAATGCCGTATGAGGTATGCAAACCTGTGTTGAACCATTGTGGCGAGTTTGGCGCTGCAAGCTGACCAACGATGGTGTAAACAATTTCGTCATAGAAAATCTCAGCATCTTGTGCCGATGCAAAATAGCCGTAGCGCATGCCCCAATCTTTCCAGCAATTGGCCATACGGTGAGCCACTTGTTTGATGCTCTTTTCGGAGCCTGTAGTACCGTCAGCCTGTGGAACTCCTGCTTTACGGAAATATTTCTGGGCCAGAATATCCGTCGCAACCTGTGACCATGATGCAGGTACTTCTACATCCTTCATTTCGAACACGGCATCACCCGAAGGGTTCCGTATTACAGACGAACGCTTCTCATATTTGAAGAGATCGTAAACGTTCTTCCCTTCTTTGCTGAAGTGCCTTTGCACCTTCAGCCCGGTTCCGCCCGGAGCGGCGGTTTTTTTTGCGGAGTTCTTGCCCATTTCTATCTATCTGTTAAGTGATTATAGTGTTAAAAAATCTTCAGGGGTTTTTAACCAAATTTATTATCCATAATAACAATGCCCAATTCGGTTTTTTCCACAGAGTGTTGAGTCTATGCGCATTATTATTATTTGCTAACTATAATTTCCTGTTTTACAACTTATTGCACGTGTGGAAAACTAAAAAATGAAAAAAATAAAGTAATTTTTCACTTAAATTTGCTATGTTTTCAAGGGTGTTTGAGATACACTTTTCAATATAACGCTTTTAGGACATATAAGTATGCCCTTTTGTTCACTAAACAGTCATAAAATAATTAAACCATCACGGCGTTATCGCTTCAAACGGTAATACCAAAACTTAAGGATATGAAGCTAGTAGGAATTTATTGGGATTATTATTTTACCCGCCAAAGTAGGCTTATTAAGAAAGCTTGCAAAGCCAGGATTTATTGAGTCTTAAGTCTGGAGTCCTAAGCCCCAGGTCGTGTGAGCTATTGATCCGGTGCTTAAGACTTCAGACTTTTCATTTAGGGGCACAGAAAATCAGTCCATGGCTTACTTTATATCCCTCAATTTTTTGGAAGCCAAATGCTTCATAAAACTCGGCAGCAGCCGGATTCTCAGTAAATAGCCGCAATATTGCGAAATGCTGTAGCGCCTGGTCAATAATCATATTCATCAATAATGTAGCGTAACCTTTCCTTCGGTAGATTTCCCGAATATATAAATGCCGCACCCGTCCAACATTTGACTCTTCAATATATGGATCGCGATTGAGGCCGCCTATTCCAATCAGGTCGGCGCCAGAAACTAATCCCCATAGTTTTTCACCCTCGCCAGAAAATCGGTTCGCGCCGCTGTTCCAATCATCGATCGTCTTTTGTATAAATCCATAACCTTCACATATCGACTCATCTAACAGGCCATGGACCAGGAAAAAATTCATGTCTGTCAATTCGATCAATTGCGGATCATTGGGTAATGGCATGCGCAAATTTAGCAAAAGGTGAATGATGCTCCGGCGCCTTAAACTCAATCGCAGCCTTCACTTTAAGCACCCGCTGATGGCGTGCAAAATGCACATAACGTGCTCATTGTAACAATTATGTTAAAATACTGCAATTGTTAGCAAGATTCCTGAAAAAAAACGGGCCTTCGGCTCGATAGTTTTACTCCTCCATTACTTACTCATTGATAATTAAACGAAACTTAAAACAATTGTTATGAAGCTAAAACATGTACTTAAAAAGCTGATTATTTGCTGCTTAGGAGTGCTTGCACTCTATTCGGCCGCGTATGCCCAGGGGGTGTCCCTCAAAGGCCGCGTGCTGGATTCACACGGCGAACCTATTCCCGGCGTGGTAGTCAAAATCAAAGGGACAACCAATGGCGTAGCAACCAACGCCCTGGGGGTGTTCCAGATCAGCTATAAAGGACCCGCAACGTTGGTGGTATCGGCCGTAGGCTTTATCACCCAGGAAGTCAATTTAACCAACAACGAAACCATCGAGATTAAGCTGGCTGATGATAACCGGGTTCTCGACGAGGTGGTTGTAACAGCATTGGGCGTAAAGCGCGAGAAAAGCATCCTGACTTATAGCAGCCAGGAAATCAAAAACAGCGAGTTGGTGCAAGCAAAAGATCCTAACCTGGTTAATGCCATCGATGGAAAAGTTTCTGGTGTGCAGATCACCAGTTCGTCGGGTACACCGGGCAGTTCGTCACGTATCGTTATTCGTGGTGCATCCTCTTTCTATGGCAATAATCAGGCTTTGATGGTGATCGATGGTATCCCGGTTGATAACAGCGAAACCGGTAACCTTAACTCGGGCCCCGGAACAAATCGTATTGCAGATATCGACCCGGCAATTATCGATAATATCAACGTGCTGAAGGGTGCAGCAGCTACTGCTATTTATGGTTCGGCCGGTGCAAATGGCGTAATTATTATCACCACTAAAAACGGAGCTTACGGACAAAAACCGACCGTAAACTTTTCGTCCGATTTGTCGATCGACAATGTTGCATCGCTGCCACAAATACAAGACAAGTATGCGCAGGGTACTCACGGCATTTTTTACGATGGTAGTGCTAATGAAAAAACCAGCACTTCATGGGGACCTTTGATGGACACATTAAAGATTAATGGCCAACCCGCAAAAAAATATAACCAGGCCGACCTGTTCTTTAAAACCGGGCATACTTATAACAATACCTTCAGCATAAACGGCGGGGGAAATGCTTCAAATTATTATGTATCCTACTCCAATTTTGATCAAACCGGTACAATACCTAAAACATCGTTTTTAAGAAATACGATTTTTACAAAATATAGCACGCAGGTATATAAAAATTTAACCGCGACTTTCCAGCTAAACTATTCAAACACGCAAAACATACGCATGCCAGAAGGTTATGCACTGGAAAGTCCCGTTTGGACCATTTTTGCAGCTCCGATATCATACAACCTGTTACCATATCTGAATGATGATGGCACTCAACGCTTATACCGGTATTCCAGAAACAACCCGTATTGGGTACTAAACAATATTTCTAATACGGCAGCAATAAACCGTTTCCTTCCAACATTCACTGCCGACTATAAACCACTCAGCTGGCTTACGGTGACTGAAAGATTTGGTGCTGATATGTACACCGAGCAGGATGGTTATCATGAGTCGGCACAATCGGTATCCAATCCTAATGGACGTATTGTTGTTAATAACTCCATTTTCAGGCAGTACAATAATGATTTGATCATTAGTGCCAATCACCAATTCGGTGATTTCAATATTGACGCGTTGGTCGGTAATAACATCTATTCGTCTTATTCCGAAGATTCTTACGCTAATGGTTTAGGTTTGTCGGTTGCCAGTCTTGATAATATCAGCTCGGCGTCCACGGTCAGCTATTCCGAAAACCACTCGCTCGCACGTAAGATCGGTTTCTATGCGCAAACGAATATCGACTACAAACGCTTCCTGATCTTGTCGTTAACAGGTAGGTACGACGGTAGCTCGGTGCTATCTACCCAACACAGTTTTTATCCTTATGGGTCGGCCGCAACCAGCTTTATATTTTCCGAATTCTTCTCTAAGGAGTTCCAGGATGTTATGAATCTTGGCAAATTGCGTGTATCCTACGCTACTGTGGGTAACGACAACGTAGGGCCATATTCATTATCTACACCTTACTACACCCAAACCATTCGCAATATTACGTTCCCTTACCTGGGCCAGTCAGGCTTCCTGCTGAGTTCCACGCTGGGTAACCCATTCCTGAAAAACGAACGCATAAACGAGTTTGAGATTGGAACAGAGCTCGGATTTTTTAATAATCGCATCAATCTCGAGGCGTCATACTTTGTCAAGAAAACACTGGATGGTATTATACCGGGCGTAAGTATTGCGCCTTCAACCGGCTATAGCGGCACAACCGTAAACTCGGCAACGATGCAGAATAAAGGTATCGAGGTGCTGTTGAACGTAACGCCGGTACGGACGAAGGATTTTAAATGGGATGTAACGCTGAATTATACCCACATCCGCAACAAAGTGCTAAGCATTTACGACGGCCTGCAGCAATTGGGTAATGGCTTTACATCGATCATTGTCGGCCAACCTTACGGTATTATTTACGGTACCAAATATGCCCGCAATGCGCAGGGTAAATTGCTGATAGATGACAGCGGACTGCCTTATGCAGATGACAACCAGGGAGTAATAGGTAACACCAATCCTGATTGGACAGGCGGTATAACCAACAACTTCAGGTACAAGCAATTTAACCTGAGCTTCTTTTTTGATGTGAAGAAAGGCGGTGATATTCAAAACAACGTTGACGGGTACGGATATTTTTACGGAACGCCGAAAGCGACCGAAAATCGCGGTCCAAGGGTAGTTCCGGGCATCGTAGCTTCAACCGGCGAGCCTAATACCACCGTAGTTGACGGACAAGCCTACTGGCAGCGTATAAATGGTATCGAAGAGTCGGTAATACAAGACGGCACTTACATCAAATTGCGAAATGTAAGCTTTGGCTACACATTCAATCCTTCATGGTTAAAAGGGACACCATTTAAGGGTGTAGTAGTGAGCGTAACCGGACGTAATTTGTGGATATACGCTCCGCACTTCACAGGAGGCGACCCGGAAGTAAGTTCATTCGGTTCATCTAACGGTGCACAAGGTATTTATTCCTTCTCGACACCTACATCAAGATCGATCGACTTCAACTTAAAACTCACGCTTTAATCAACATCAAACTAGCAATGTCATGAAAAAAATATTAATACTGCTCTTTCCTTGTATCCTGATAAGTATTTCGGGATGTAAGAAATACATAGACGTCAATAAAGATCCAAATAACCCCACAACCGTTGGCGAGGCACAAATGCTGGCTCCGCTTGAAGTGGATATATCATCAAGCCTGTTCGCGGGCAACGTAGCCAGTATTGTGCAGGAATATATGCAGGTTGCTGCATTAAACCAGGTTGCACCCGATGCCGGTACCTACCTGATGTATAACTCGGATATGGATGGCGATTGGACAAATCTGTATACCACTTGTTTAAACAACCTGGTAACCCTGAACAAAATGGCCGAAGCTGATGGGAAGACAAACTATGCCGGCATCGCTAAGATCCTGACAGCGTACTGTTTGGGTACCGGCACCGATCTTTGGGGCGACATCCCATACTCACAGGCGTTTAAAGGGACCTCGAACTTTACCCCTAGCTACGATGCGCAAAAAACTATTTACGTCCAGATACAAAGTTTACTGGATGCAGGTATTGCCGACATAGCAAAAAATGGTGCTGTGACTCCAAGTGGGGACGACTATTTTTATGCAGGCGATATGACCGAGTGGACAAAGCTGGCTTACACCCTGAAGGCTCGCTATTACATGCACCTGTCCAAAGCCCCTGGATTTACTGCCGCCGCACAAGCACAATTGGTGCTTACCGCCCTCGAAAATGGTATGCAGTCTAACGACGATGATCTGAAGATGGCTTATACAGGCGCGGCCGGCCAGGAAAACCCCTGGCAACAAAATTTTATATCAGCCAGCACCCTCGTACTGGCCAATACGGTGGTCGACGGCTTTAAAACACGCAATGACCCGCGTTTGAGCATTATGGTTGCACCAGCTACAAACACCGGTTTATATACCGGTTTGCCCGAAGGCTTAACCAGTATCAATTCACTGGAAGACTACTCCCGTCCGGGTGATTTTTATGGCGCCGTGGGTGCCACCAACTATATTGTAAATTACTCTG
>JAICXZ010000801.1 GCA_025934475.1 Mucilaginibacter sp.
ATATAAGTCCTTGTAGTTGGTTACCGTACCCTCGTTTACTTCACAGGTCAGGTAGGTGACCTTAATCGGTACAGGGCTCTTCAGAACAATATTTCTTGTCCGCCGCTGCTGCATGGCTTTTTCTACTAAAGCCATGCCGGTGCTATCCTTTTCGTATTTCAGTATCAATTCGGCCAGTTGCATCGCTTTTTCAACCCGTATGCAACTATGACTAAAAGGCCTGTTCTCCCGGTCAAAAAGCTTTTGGTCAGGCGTATCGTGCAGGTAAATACTGTAGATATTCTGGAAGCGGAAAACCAGTTGGCCGAGTGCATTGTCACAACCGGCAGACTGTCGCGCATAGTACTGACCAGGATGTTTTTGAATTCTCAGTAATGCACTTCTGTTTATACTGATATAATTGTTCGCCCTGTCATAAACCGAAAAATGGTTATTCTCAAAAAAATCGGGGTTTCTTAATCCTTTTGGCACCAATTCGTTGATGAATATCTTTTGAGGTATCTTCCATTCAGGAAATGTGGTTAGATAGGTGATATTGCTGTTAAGAGTCGGCGTCGGGGCTGTAGTTTTGCCTACTACCACTTTAAATTGATACACGGTATCCGGCCGAACAAACTTCAGGGTAAATGACGGAATATTGACCTGGATATAAAAATTGTCATCAATAGCCGCCCAACGTACCCGTTCCATATTAATAACGATTTTGGTAACCTCTGTATCGGGTGTTTCATAACAGTCCCCCTGGCGAACGCCCTTTAATTGGCGCAGCTTATCCTGCATGGCCGCATATTGTTTTGAGTGCGGCTGAGCGCTTTCAATGGCAGTCATAAACTTTTCTTGCTGCCGCGCATTCAGCAAGGCTGTTTCGGCATCGAAAGGCAGCGCCAGGCCATCATCCAGTTTATCGGATGAATAATCTGGATTTAGCTTTCCATAATGCATATTATTCATTAGCGTGATCAGCGCATCGGTAAGCAGGATATCAAACCTGGCCTTTTTTTCGTTGCTGATCTTGCAGGGCTCCTCGATCATCGTATGGAGCGGATCGTATAACAATTCTTTGGGATGATAATCGGCGGGAGACAAGCCGTACAGTTTCACGCAATCGAGCAGCAGCATAGCTTGCCAGGTGTGCCGGGTATCGCTTTGGTTTACCCACGCAGCATCCGCGCCGTAAGCCTGGTAAAACCTGCGTACCGATCTTGGGTACGACAGCATCAGGCGGTTGCCTGAGAGGTATTGCTGTATATAACCTGATACCGAAGTGTCAGCGATAATAGGTGTCCTGGTGCCAGTTGCATGGGCGAGTCCAAAGCCTCTTAATGAGCAAAAAAGCACACCGGCCGCAAGCAGAAAAGTCATTAGACCACTTAATTTTATTGGATTGAATATCGTTTTCATATCAAGGCTTTTTGCTGATATAAAAATCCTCATTACCGGTGGGCTAAATAATGACGGAGGTCATTTAAATTACTGATGGTGACCATCTAACCAGACATGGCAGTTATAAAAATGGCGCCGAACTCAAGTTCAGGCGCCTTTTGAATAATATATATCGACCGGCTATGCCGTTTAACGCAGTGAAAGTAATTGAAAGCGCTACTATGCCTGGCCTGAAACGCTTTCAACCAGTTCAAATATTTCCCTCTTCAGCTCCTTGTATTCGGCGAAAAGGTCATTTACCATATATTCGAGCCTGATTTGCTTGCAGGCTAAATGATTAGCATCCTCCGGAATGACATCTTCGGCCATTAATACCAACTCTTTCAGCTGCTCATTCAATGATCTTTCCAGTTGGTTCTTTTCTAGATCCAGTTCCATAAGTTCGTTGTTCAACCCGGCAATGGTCTTACGTTCGACCGGGCTTGCTGTTTTAAAAAAGCAATCGTCGAGCAGTGAGCGAAGGAATTTGGTCTCGTGCTTATAAAATTCGACATCCGAACTCCATTTTTTGCGATCACATAATATTGCACGGTGCGTGCCGACAGGCCGGTAATCGTTTCCATAACGTTAATTTTATAAGCCAAAGATCGTTCCGTTGCCACAGATGGTCATTGACAGGCGTCATAGCAAAAAATGATCTTCGTCAGGGCATGCAGATAATAATCC
>JAICXZ010000804.1 GCA_025934475.1 Mucilaginibacter sp.
GGATATGTTGATCCACGGATAAATGGACGAGAACAGGATGGCGGCCACCAGGTAAATACGGTTGAGCGTATAAAACGTAAGATGGCGCAACACCAGGTAATACCCCATGCAAAACAGCAGCAGGGCAATGTTTACCTTAAACAGAAATGTGAACAATGCTGGCATGACTTCTATTTTTTAGGGTTCTCAATCAGTTTGATAATCTCCTTCAGTTCGTCGGCGCTTATCTTTTTCTCGTTACCAAAAAAAGCGACCAGGTCCTTATAAGAGTTCTGGAAATAGTCGCTCACGAAACCGTTCATAAAGCGCTTCTTGTATTCCTCTTCTTTAATGACCGGCGTGTAGCGGTAGGTGTTACCAATTTTTTCGCTTTTCAGGTAGCCTTTGCGCTCCAGGTTTTTTATTGTGGAAGCCAGCGTAGTATAAGGAGGCAGGGGTGGGGCCATTTGATCGAGGAAATCTTTGACAGTTCCCGAGCCGCTTTGCCACACGGCCTGCATTGCTTCTTCTTCCTGTTGTGTTAGTTTTTCCATTGCTATTACGATTGTTTCGTAAATCTACGAATGTTTCGTAATTAATTCCAAATGATTTCACATTTTTTAACAAATTATTTTTGGCTAACCATTTCCAAACAATAATTCGGCTATCTTGTGGAATAGTAAATAATTGAAGCGCATGCCCGTAATCACCACTGTTATCACCGGTCCTACCTCAGGCATTGGCAAAGTAGCTGCTTTAGAGCTGGCCAAAAAAGGACACGCTATTTATATGCTGGTGCGCAATCCCGAAAAAGGAGAGCAGGTGCGGCAGGAGGTCGTAGCTCAAACGGGTAATAAATTTATTCATGTGATCAGGTGCGATGTGTCGAGCCTGGAAAGCGTTCGCGAAGCGGCGGCAGACCTACGGGATCGACTGGTCAGCATCAATATCCTGATCAACAATGCAGGTAATGCTTTTCTGACTAAAGAGTTCAGCAAAGATGGTTACGAAATGACCTTTGCCACCAATCATCTCGGTCATTTCCTGCTTACCGAGAGCCTGATGCCGCTTTTGAAAAAAGGACAGGCCCGTATTATCAACACCAGCTCGGAAGCACATCAAAATGCCAAACCAAATTTTGATGACTTGAAATGGGCGCAAACTCCCTATAAAGGATTTAAAGCCTACGGTATCAGTAAGCTGTACAATATCTATTTTACCAAATCGCTGGCGGAGAAATATGGCTCAACCGGGATAGTCTCGTACGCGTTTCATCCGGGCGTAGTTAATACCAATATTTGGAGCAGTGCCAAAGGCATACTGCGCTTTTTTGTATGGATTTTAAAGCTGTTTATGATTTCGCCCGAGAAGGGTGCAGAGACGATGATCTACCTGGCTACTCAGCCAAAGCTAGAGCAAAATAGCGGGCAATATTTTGTCAAAAGTAAAGTAGCTAAAACCGCGCCGGTAGCCGAAAATGAAGAAGCCCGAAATAAACTATGGGCCATCAGCGATAAGCTGGTAAAAATTTAAGTACAATTATATGTTGTAACCACTTTTTTTAGTTTTCGTCATGCTTTTGTCATGTAAATATCTATCTTACGTACCAAAATTAATCCCTTATGAAAGTTAACAGGAAATTAGCGATCGCAGCAGGGTTGTTTAGTGTGATGGGTTTGAGTATAGCTGCTTCATTGCCGCAACAGGGGCCACCAAAGCCTCAAAATTTAAAGGTTCTGCCCAAAAACATTAGCGGCGAGCAATTAGATCATATTATGGACATGTGGGCAGCGTCATTAGGCGTTCACTGCAATTTTTGCCACGCCCGCAATGAGCAAACCAATCACATGGATTTTGCCAGCGATGCCAAGCCTGAAAAGAAGATGGCACGCGAGATGTTCCAAATGACATCCAACATCAATAAAAAGTTTTTTGAGGCTGAGAAAGATTCACTGGGAATGGTGAAGGAAGCCAGTGTTAACTGCTATACCTGCCACCGCGGTACAGCTCATCCGGAGGTTAAGATTCCTGAGAGACAACATGGTCCGGGTGGTCCTCCTCCGGGCGGAACACCTCCGCCTCCGCCGCCA
>JAICXZ010000043.1 GCA_025934475.1 Mucilaginibacter sp.
AATTTTTTGATATCTTTGGCGGCTCCCGTATCGGTTCTTTCGTGAGGGAGGCTCTTGGTCAGCCGATCGGTGAGTTCTACGGTTACCAGGTTCAAGGTATCTATCAAAGCGATGCTGCTGCACATTATACCAGGGCGACCAAAGCCAACGATCCTAACTTTGCATATTCAGGCGCTCAGGCCGGTTCTTATATCTACAAGGATGTTAACGGAGATGGCGTGATCAATGATAGTGATAAAACCTATCTCGGCAACCCGAACCCTGATTTCACTTACGGTTTGAACCTAAATGCTCAATACAAAGGTTTTGACTTCTCGATGGTATTGTACGGATCATACGGCAACAAAGACTTCAACTATGTGAAGTACTGGACAGATATGTACCATAGCTTCCCTGGCGGTAAGGATATTGATTTGTTAACCAAATCAGCTATTGTTGATGCCACCACTGGTACGGTAACTAATCCGGGCGCTACGCAAACAGCAATGACAGATGGCTCTACCATGGGTACTACCATCCCAAGCTCGTTCTATGTAGAAAGTGGCTCATTCCTGAAATGCCGCGTAGCTCAGTTGGGTTATACTTTCACTCCTGATCTGTTGAAAAATGTTGGCGTAAGCAAGCTGCATGTATACTTCCAGGTTAACAACCTGTTTACAATCACCAAGTACAGCGGTTTGGATCCAGAACTGGTGCCTTCAGTATCTAACAGCGGTACTGGCGACAGGGCTAGCGCATCTACAGGTGTGGATTGGGGCGCTTATCCTACCAACCAGAAAGCATTCTTACTTGGCGTAAACATGACGTTTTAATAGTTAAATTAAGAAAGTGAAGATATTATGAAAAAATTAAATTTAAAATTAATCGCATTAAGCTCGGTTATCTTCTTTTCACTCTCTTACTCATGTAAAAGAGTGTTAGATAAACAAGCTGCAGGCGTATTGGCAGGCGCTACACTTGCCAATAAAGCCGGAGTGGATGGGTTGCTGATCGGTGCATATTCCATGCTCGACGGCTCTTACGCCGGGCAACCCAACACCTATTGGGGATCAGGTATCAGTAACTGGACCTACGGCGGCGTAGGTGCCGATGACGCCTACAAAGGCTCAACCAGTGATGACCAGGCGCCTGACCTTCCCCAAATCGAGAAACATGCTGGTATAAGCACCAGCAACTCGTACATCGAGTCGAAATGGCAGGTAGGTTACGCCTCAATTCAGCGCGCTAATGACGTAATTCGTGAAGTTGCGCTGGTTACTGATGGTTCTGAAGCAGGTGCAGTTGGCGCAGAGACTATTGCAGAGGCTCGTTTCCTGCGTGGTGTTTACCACTTTGAACTCGCCAAGGTGTTCCGTAAAGTTCCGTATGTAGATGAAACTATTACCTACGCGGCGGGCAATTACAATGTGCCTAACCCCGGAACAATCTGGGACAAGATTGAAGCGGACTTTGCTGCTGCAATGACTGCTTTGCCAAAAACACAACCTAACGCAGGCCGTGCAAACTACTACGCTGCAGAAGCATTTTTGGCTAAGGCTTACATGTATGATGACCTGACAGGCGGCAAGCACTCTTATGCAAAGGCATTGCCTTTGCTGAATGACCTGATTCAGAATGGCGAAACAGCGAGCGGTGCAAAATATGCATTGGAGCCCTTTGCAAATAACTTTAATGCAATGACCAAGAATGGCCCTGAAAGCGTTTTTGTTGCCCAGATGACTGTAAATGACGGTTCAAACGGCCAAAATGATGACGAAGGCGATAACCTCAACTTCCCTGGTGGTGGTACCTATACCAACTGCTGCGGTTTCGACGTTCCGTCATATAACCTGGCTAACGCTTATAAAGTGGACGCCAATGGTTTGCCTGAGTTCCAGATCGACGCTGCTACCGGTTTCCCTACTTACAATTTAGTTAACCTGGGGAATGATCATGGTGTTGCTGCAGGTGCTGCATTTACGCCGACTGCTGAAGCTGTCGACTCTCGTCTTGACTGGACCGTTGGTCGTCGTGGAATCCCTTACCTTGATTGGGGGCTTTGCGGTGGTGAGCCATGGACCCGTGGTGACGTTGTGCCTTATACTCCGAAAAAGAACGTGTTTTACCACGCTGCTCAGGCATCAACAAGTGATAACAGCGCAGGTTGGGCATCTAACCAAGGCTCGGCTGATAACTACAACATTATCCGCTTTGCTGATATCATCCTGTGGCGCGCTGAAGCTAAAGCTGAAACCGGCGACCTTGCAGGTGCTGAAGCTGACGTAAACCTGATCAGAGCGCGTGCTGCACTTACTTCAAACTGGGTTACTACTTATGTAGATAACTCTGATCCTTCAAAAGGAAATACAACGACTCCAGCTGCAAATTATAAAGTAGGTTTGTACACCGGCCAATTTACAGCAAACGGGATCGACTATGCACGTCTGGCTATCCTTTGTGAAAGACAGCTTGAGTTTGGCATGGAAGGTCAGCGCTTCTTCGATCTTCAACGTTTCGACGGAAGATTTGGCGGTCCAATGCCTACCGGTTGGATGGCTGGTGTTTTGAATAACTACTACAAAGCAGACAATCGCATAAACAATCCGGTTTTAAGCAGTGCTCACTTCACTGCAGGCAGGGATGAAGTTTATCCAATTCCGTTCCAGGAAATTTCTGCTGAAGGTGGAAAACTGGTACAGAACTCCGGTTATTAATACCTGATAGATTTTTTAAAAAGAAGGGGAATATGTTTATATTCCCCTTCTTTTTTTAACTTTAGCGTTGCATAGGCCAATTTTTTTTGAGTAACCCTTTATATGAGATTTTATCCGGTATTTTTATACCTGTTTGTCCCGGTATTACTACTACTTTCCTGCAAGAAGAAGACTTTATTTGAGCAGGTTTCCTCATCACACTCTAACGTTCACTTTAATAATCTTGTCGTAGAAAACGATACGATAAATCCACTTGATAAACTCAATATTTATAATGGCAGTGGTGTAGGCGTGGGCGACTTCAATGGAGATGGGTTACAGGACATTTATTTCTCGGGTAACCAGGTATCAAACAGGCTGTACATTAACAAAGGCAATATGCAGTTTGAAGATGTGACCGACAAAGCAGGTGTAGGTGGATTTGGCGGGTGGGGACGCGGCGTTGCGGTGGTGGATATCAACAATGACGGCTGGCCGGATATTTATGTTTGCAATACCCTGTTAAATGATCCGAAGAAAAGACGAAACCTTCTTTTTATAAATCAGGGCCCCGATAAGGATGGCGTACCTCATTTTAAGGAAGAAGCGCATGAATACGGGCTGGATATTACCGTTCACAGCACTATGGCGTCATTTTTTGATTACGATAACGATGGCGATCTGGATATGTTCCTTACCGTAAATGAAGTGGATCCTAAAGATAATACCAATTTGTTCAGACCGATAATTAAAGATGGCAGCGCACGAAGCACAAGTCGCCTCTACCGGAATGATTGGGATCCCGTTTTAAAGCACCCCGTATTTCACGATGTTTCAAAACAAGCGGGCATTTTAATAGAAGGATATGGCCACGCGACTACTACAGTTGACATTAATCGCGATGGATGGAAAGACATTTATGTAACCAACGATTTTTTACCCAATAATATCCTCTATATCAATAACCACGATGGCACTTTTACAGATCGCTCCAAAGAGTATTTTAAGCATACGTCGATGAGCGCGATGGGACAGGAGATAGAGGATATCAATAATGACGGCCTCGCCGATGTGATGGAACTGGATATGAATCCGGGCGATAATTACCGCAAAAAGATGTTCATGGGCGCCGATAATTACCAGTCGTTCCAAAATATTGACCGGTATGGTTACCAGTATCAGTACACACGTAATACGCTGCAATTGAACCAGGGGCCGCGACTCGGCCAAAATGACTCCATAGGCGAACCTGCATTTAGCGAAATAGCTTTTATGGCGGGCATGTCTCAAACCGACTGGAGTTGGGGACCCTTGCTGACAGATTTTGACAATGATGGATACCGCGATCTGATCATAACCAATGGTTACCCAAGGGATGTAACAGATCATGATTTCATGAACTTCAGAGCGCAGTCGTATTTTATTGCAAGCAAAAAGCAGATACTTGATCAAATTCCCATAGTTAAGATCCCGAATTTTGCTTACAGGAATGGAGGCAACCTTAAGTTTGAAGATGTGACAGATAGCTGGGGACTAGGCACTCCCTCGTTCTCAAACGGCGCAGTTTATGCCGACCTTGACAATGACGGCGATATGGATGTCATCATCAATAATATTGATGATGAGGCCATGATATACAGAAATACCTCGCGCGAACGGAACCCTGAGAATAGTCACTACCTGAATATCAAATTTCGCGGCGGAGCAAACAACAGGGATGGGATAGGCGCCTGGGCGGATATCTATTATAATCACGGCAAGCACCAGGTGTACGAGAATACGCCTTACAGAGGATATCTTTCAACTATTCAAAACATAGCCCATTTCGGCCTTGGGAATATAACCACGATCGATTCGGTGGTGATACGCTGGCAAAATTGGAAGAAGCAAACCCTGAAGAATGTCAAAGCCGACCAGGTGCTGCTCGTAAACATTAAAGACGCTGCCGAATCATACGATTTTAAGCAACCTGAAATTGACAAGCGGGCCCTGTTTGCCGAAGTAACCAGGATGCTTGGCATCAACTTTACCCACCAGGACGAAGATTTTATCGATTTTAACATCCAGAAACTGCTGCCTCATAAATTGTCGGAATATTCGCCGGGCCTTGCCGTGGGCGATGTTGATGGCAATGGCTTAGATGATATCATTGTTGGAGGCGCCACTAAACATCCGTCTCAACTGTTTCTTCAGCAAAAGGATGGCAAGTTTATCCAGCGCAATTTATTGCCTCCGGCACAAGTTAATCCGACCGATAATTTAAAGGACGAGGGACTTATTTTATTCGATGCAAACGGCGACGGCAAACTGGATTTATACGTTGCAAGTGGAGGATACGAGAGTCAGCCTAATTCGCCCAACTACCAGGACCGGCTGTACATTAACGACGGCAGGGGGAATTTTACGGAAGCTAAAGATGCCTTGCCAAAAAACTTTACAAGCAAGCAATGCGTCCGTGCAGTAGATTATAACAAGGATGGTAAGATCGACTTGTTTGTATCGGGAAGAGTTGACCCATGGAATTACCCTAAGCCGGTGTCGAGCTTCATATTACGAAACGATAGTCACGATGGTCAGGCGAAATTTACTGATGTGACGGCTTCTGTTGCAAAAGACCTTAAAAACATAGGCCTCGTATGCGATGCCATATTCACCGATTTTGACAATGACGGCTGGCCTGATTTGGTTCTCGCAGGAGAATGGATGCCTGTAACCTTCCTCAGGAACGACCATGGTGTGTTCAAAAATGTTACCCCGGCAACGGGCCTTGCGAATAAATTAGGCTGGTGGAATACCATTGTAGCCGGCGACTTTGAACACAATGGCCGGATCGATTATATCGTTGGTAATACCGGGGAAAATACATTCTTTAAGGCCAGTGACCAATATCCTACTTATATCACTGCAAAAGATTTCGATAATAATGGCAGCTACGATGCCTTCCCATCTGTATTTCTGAAGGATCAGGATGGAAAAATGAAAGAGTTCCCGGTGCACACCCGCGACGATATTGTGAAGCAGGTGCTGATGATGCGGAGCAAATACCAGAACTATAAATCATTTGCCACAGCTACGATGGATGATATCTTACCGCCCGACATGCGAAAAGGCGCGCTGCGGTTGAAAGCCAATACGCTGCAATCAATGTATCTGCACAACGAAGGAAATGGTAAGTTTACTATGACGCCATTACCAATTCAAGCGCAAATATCAGAACTGTGCGGCATGACCGTGGATGATTTTGACGGCGACGGCAACCTCGACGTTATCATTAACGGCAACGATTATGGTACCGAAGTCACCACCGGGCGTTACGACGCCTTGAACGGCTTGATGATGAAGGGCAATGGCAAGGGCGGCTTTACGCCATTAAGCATCCAGCAAAGTGGTATTTACATACCCGGTAATGGTAAGGCACTGGTGAAGGTAATGGGTGCCAGAGGAAATTATTTGCTGGCTGCGAGCCAGAATCGCGGGCCTTTGAAGGTGTTTTCTTTGAACAGGAATGCACACTTGGTTAAGTTGCAGCCGATGGACCAATTTGCAACCATAAAATACAAGAACGGCAAGACCACCAGGCAGGAGTTTTATTATGGCGATTCCTTCTTGTCGCAATCGGGCAGATATATTAATATTGATAGTTCGATGACTTCAGTGACGGTAACTGATAACCTTGGACACGCTCGAAATATGCCAATTAATTAATTATTGAGATGAAATACCTTTACACCATTTTTGCCGCTATCGTGGTTTTCACGGCGAGCTCCTGTAAACACGGGGCCAATTTGCCTGTGGACACGGACGTACTTCACGCGAACGAGGACGCCCTTACGCATGTAATTATTTACGATGTGTTTACCCCTCCGGTCGCGGCCAGGATATATGCTTATACCAACCTTGCAAGTTACGAGGCAATGAAATTTGCCGATCCTAAGTATAATTCTTTAACCAATCAGCTTAGGGAATTTGCCCGCATGCCGGAGCCTGAAAAGGGGAAGAGCTACAACTATACACTTGCTGCTACCAAGGCTTTTTTTACTGTTGCACATAAAGTTACGTTTTCGATAGATACACTCAATAAGTACGAAAATATCGTTTACAATGAGTACAAGAACGCGCTTGATGATTCAACTTATAATCGCTCAATAGCCTTTGGCGAAAGCATTGGTAAAATTGTGCTGCAGCGCGCCATGAAGGACGACTACCCGCAAACAAGGGGTAAACCTAAATATCTAGGCTTTAATACACCCGGCAAATGGAGGCCAACACCACCGGATTACATGGACGGCGTAGAATTTTGCTGGGGCGAAATGCATACACTGATCATCGATTCATCGACAATATTTATGCCGCCACCACCGCCGCCATATAGCGACGATACGACCAGTGTTTTCATGAAAGCGGTAAAGGCAGTTTACGATCAAAACAAACATCTGACCCCATCGCAGGATACAATAGCCAAATATTGGGACGATAACCCGTTTGTGGTTGAACACAATGGTCACCTGATGTTTGCCGATAAGAAAATTACTCCCGGAGGTCACTGGATAGGTATCACAACCATTGCTTGCCATCAGAGTCATGCTGATGCGGCAAAAACCGCGCAGGCTTATGCCTTAACTTCTATAGCATTGTATGAAACCTTTATTACGTGTTGGGAAGTGAAGTATAAGTACGCGTACAACCGGCCGGTTACTGTTATTAATGAAAAGATTGATAAAAACTGGCTGCCATTGTTGCAAACTCCTCCGTTTCCGGAATATACCGCCGGGCATAGTACCATTAGTGCGGCATCGGCGGTTGTGCTTACGCATGAGTTTGGTGACAACTTTGCATTCCATGATACGAGCGACATGAAATATATAGGCTTGCAACGCAATTTCAAATCTTTCAACCAGGCTGCTGCTGAAACGGCAATGAGTCGCTTTTATGGTGGTATTCACTTCCTGAATAGTTCGCTTGTTGGGGCCGAACAGGGCGAAAAAGTAGGCGAATACATTTGGCAAAAACTTAAACTAACCAAATAATACTGGATACTGATAATGAAAATATATAAAGCCGGACTTTATACGCTTGCCTTATCGCTTGCCGTTTGTTCAATATCCGGAATTATGTTATTTACAGGTTGCAAGGGAAAACAAGCCTTTCAGCCGACAGGCGATACGATTGCCGATGGTAAAATGTTAGTGCAGAAATATTGCACCAGGTGCCACCAGGAAGTTGAGCCAACGATGTTAACCCGGGATGTATGGAAGTTTCATGCGTTGCCAGCAATGTCGCGCTATATTGGGCTTTCAACCTATGACGTCATCAACTATTATAAAAAACCTACGGATACTGGTGGCGCTTCCCTTTTGGAATGGCAGATTATGCAGGCATATTTCCAAAAGCAGGCCCCTGCCGATTTGCCGGCAGCAACGAAGCCTGTTCCGTTAGCGATTGATTGGGCCGGATTTACCCTGAAGACGCCGCAGCATGATAAACAGGTTGACCGGACGACGATGGTCGCTGTAAATCCAGCAACCAAAAAGCTCTATACCGGCGACGTAGTTACCAATAAATTAACAGAGTGGGACGCAGCTCTCAAGCCGCGGGTTGTTGCCGAGTTGCCGTCGGCTCCGGTTGCTGGTACGTTTGTAACGGATCCGTGGGGCAAGCAAGATGGTGTTTTCTCTTGTATTGGCCAGATACTCCCGGTAGATTTTCCGAATGGCAAGGTCATGAAAGTTGATCTTGATGGTAATGCGAACTCAACGCAACCGGTATTGATACAGGAAAGTCTCAGCCGTCCGGTTCAAACTGTGCAAGGAGATTTTAATAAAGATGGCCTGACTGATTATGTCGTGCTGGCTCAGGGACACCTTGTGGGAGGAGTTTACTTATTGAAACAAAATGCTGATCATAGCTACACCCAAAGCGGTATTTCAAATAAGGCAGGCGCCGCTCAGGCCGTGGTTGGCGATTTTAACAACGACGGATGGCCCGACGTGATGGTACTGTATGGTGGAGGAGATGAGGGCCTGTGGATGTATCTGAACGATCAAAAAGGAGGTTTTACTTCTAAAGACCTCATACATTTTCCTCCGGTTTACGGATCAACCAGCTTCCACTTGGCCGACATCAACCACGACGGCAAACCTGACCTGATCTACACCTGCGGATATAACTACAAAGATTCGCGCATATTGAAGCCTTACCACGGTTTATATATTTTCACCAACGAGGGCGACTGGAAATTTAAGCAAACCTACTTTTACCCGATTAATGGTTGTACCAAAGCTATCGCCGCCGATTTTGACGGGGATGGGGACCTGGACATTGCCACCGTTGCATTCTTCGCAGATATGAAAGGCAACCCGGCTGAAAGCTTCATTTATTTCGAACAGGATAAACCGATGGGCTTTAAGCCCCATGCAATCCCGGTAAGTAAATATGGGCATTGGATGTGCATGGACGTTGCCGATATGAACAATGATGGGAAACCGGATATTATATTGGGCAACTATGGCGAGGGTATGCTGATACAACCGGGAGTCAATCCTTCGTGGGATAAAAACATTCCGTTTATTATACTGGAGAATCAAACCAGGAAATAGGCGACCAAAATTGCTTCAATTGAAATGCCGACGGGATACCTGGTCGGCATTTTTCTTTATATGGAGAAAAGGGCTGTCGGTCTGTGGATTTAAGCTTTTCGTCTATTTAGTTTCCCGCCGAATGGGTAAAAACATTCATTTGTATTATATGCTGTGTTCGATAAAAAGGTCGGCATGGCAACCAACTGATCCACGTTTTACGTATGTATTTCAAATAATTGGTAATGAGCTTTATATCACGATTATTACAATTTGATATAGGGGCAATTTGCCATTTGCATAGATAAAAATGATTTTATTTGTTCTGCATCTGAAAATAGACCGAAAATAAACCTATCTACCTAAAAAAATGCCTGGAAAAAACCGATTATCGCCCAATCAATTATGCTTGCTGATAGTGTTTGTATTCGCTATAGGTTTGGCTGTGCTTTTTGGCTGTCATCAGGGCACCCCTGCCCAAAACGATGCGGCAGACGGAAAACAACTGGCCGAAAAATATTGCGTAAGCTGTCATCAATTGCCTGAACCGGCGCTGATAGATAGGCAAAGCTGGGTTCAAGGCGTTTTACCTGCAATGGCTAAAAGGCTGGGCGTCCAGAACTACATGGGGCAGTACTTTACCGATAATAGGGCTGCTTTAAATATCGTCGATTGGCAAAAGATCGTTTCCTATTATAAAGACGCCGCCCCTCGCGAACTGAAAATACCGAAGCTAGCTACCGAGCCGCTTAAAGATTGGGCCGGGTTTAGTCTGCTAACGCCTAAGGCCAATCCTAGGGGAGCAGTTGCAATGACAACTCTTTTGACTTATAATTCTTTTGATCAGCATTTTTATAGTGGTGATGTCACCGGTAATTTTTTCCGTTGGGACGAAAATCTTAAACCGACGCTGATCAGGAAGATGAAATCAGCCGTTACCGGGGCTACCTTCCTGCAAAATGCGGATAAGAAAACAGATGCGGTATTAACTTGCATTGGTGTAATGCCTCCTTTGGATATAGCCAAAGGCCAGGTAGTAAGTTTTGATCCCGGCAACAAAAATAGCAAGGAAACTGTAGCCGGTGATAGCCTGCCGCGTGCCGTGCAAACTGTCGCAGCCGACTTCAATAAAGACGGTTTAATGGACTATGTAGTTTGCGGCTTTGGACACGAATTAGGCGGACTATACCTGTTACAACAACAAACTAATCATACATTTAAAAAATCGGTGATACGAGGTGTTCCGGGTGGCGAGCAGTTACTAATCGGCGATTTTAATAATGACGGCTGGCCGGATGTGATGTGCCTGTTTGCCCAGGCTGATGAGGGGCTGTGGATGTTTTTGAATGATCAGAAGGGTGGCTTTATAACCAAGAATCTTCTGCATTTTCCTGCTGTTTATGGATCGAGCAGTTTCCAGCTGGTTGATTTTAACCATGACGGGAAGCCTGATATTTTATACACCTGTGGTGATAACAGCGACTACTCAAAAGTGCTGAAGCCTTACCATGGCGTATATATTTTTACCAACGAAGGTAATTGGACATTTAAGCAAACCTATTTTTACCACA
>JAICXZ010000680.1 GCA_025934475.1 Mucilaginibacter sp.
AACAACTATCAGCGAGATCAAAGGACTATTCCTCAGAAAAATTCATGCAGTAACCTTCAAAGGTTGGCTGCTGAAAATCACACTGTTTATTTTCGCTTTTACCTTAAATAAAATTATATAAATAGCAACTTGAGTTAATTAACTAATCTCTGCGTTTAACATCTTTTCACAATTCCGCTCGCCCATAATCGTTAATTTTGTAGTTCTTATGCGTTTGGTACGACAAATAGTTTGTGTTTCAGCAGGTTTATTTTGCCTGCTTACATCTGCCCTTGCTCAGCAAATATTCAAAATAAACGGCATTATTTTTAAGAAGGGCTCGTCAACCAGGATATCGCAGGCAACTATCACCGACTTGAATACCAAAACCATTATGATGAGTGATGACCTGGGCATGTTCAGTATTAACATAGCCATCGGCGACACACTGCTTATCAACAAAAAGGAATATGCGCCATTTAAAGTTACTGTAGACAGCAAAGCAGATCTGCTTATCGGTCTTCAACCTTTGCTCGCACTGAAAGAAGTTGTTATCACCGGGCAAACAAAAAAGCAGGAGCTGAACGATGTGATGAAACAGTATAACAGCAAAGGGATTTATAACAATGGTAAGTCGCTGCCAGTTTTTGAATTCCTGAACTCACCATTGACAGGACTCTATAATTTATTCGGCAAGACACCTCGTGAAGAGCGCAAATTTGCTGCCTATGCCAAAACCGAGCTTGAAAACACCGAAGTTGATAAGCGCTATACGAAGGATCTGGTAAAAAATATCACCAAGCTGCCCGATGACGAGGTGACTAAATTCATGCAAATCTATACACCGTCTTACCAGGATATAAAAGCGTGGAACGACTACCAATTGATCCAGTATATCAAGAAGAACTATTCTTTCTATCAGAGAAATAAAAACCGGCAGCATGTGCAGCAATTGCCGAAGATAGAGACCCAGCCATAGTCAATCTCAAACAAGAGGCGCAGCCTCGACCCGTCTTGTAATGCCGGACTGAAGTCCGGCGGATGAGCACTAGCGCCAAACATGCATCGGCCGTACCGGACTGGCTATATCTTTCGTTGTTTGCGCCGGGTTGAAACCCGGCGTTACAAAAATGGGTCGAGCCGATGACTCTTTTTCTGTGCGTTAATTGAACCTGCGTACGATGGAATAAGAGACAAAGTAAGTCCGAAATTGAAAATTCGAAATCCGAAATTAAATCGACAATGCTTCACAAGCCCTTTCAGCGGCGAGTTTCTCGGCGTTCTTCTTATTGAACTCCTTGCCTGAGCCCATGATGTCACCGTCAATCATCACCTGTACTGTAAACAGCTTATTGCTTTCGCCTTCCTGATTTTCGATAAGCTCGAAGGTGATATCCTTGCCATGGCGCTGGCACCATTCAATCAGCTTGCTCTTGAAATTGGTTTCCGTTTGTTCAAGCTTGTGGATATCGATATGCGACTTGATTATATGATTAATAAGGAAGTTACGGGTAAAATCGTAACCCTTGTCCAGGTAAATAGCACCTACCAACGCCTCGAAGGCATCGCCTAAAAGCGAACTTTGCCTTGTTGAGTTAACCATGCGGCTATCATACTGGATCAGTTGCTCAAAGCCCAGTTTACGGGCCAGTTGGTTGAGGTTAACGCGATTGACAATTTTGGAGCGCAGCTCGGTAAGGAAGCCCTCGTCTTCGTAAGGATATAGCTTGAAAAGTACCTCGGCTACTACACTACCCAATACAGCATCGCCCAGGAACTCCAGGCGCTCGTTGCTGTTTTTGACACCTTTCTTTACGTTCTGCGCTACAGATTTGTGCCTAAATGCCAGTCGGTATAAAGACAAATTGCCCGGCACAAAGCCGAGCAAATTCTTTAGCGACTTCACATACTTTCTATTTGGCGATAAGTATAGCTTATAGAACCTTCTGATTGGCATTCAGGGGCAATTAATCTTCGTATTTCTTAAATATCACTGAAGCGTTATGGCCACCAAAACCAAAGCCGTTGCTTTGAGCTACCCTAACTACTCTTTTTTGTGCAGTGTTGAACGTGAAGTTAATTTTAGGATCGAATGCCGGATCATCAGTAAAGTGATTGATCGTGGGCGGGATAATGTCGTTTTTTATGGCAAGAATAGCCGCTATGGCTTCCACTGCGCCTGCTGCTCCCAGCAGGTGGCCGGTCATAGACTTGGTCGAGCTGATGTTTATCTTGTAAACATCTTCGCCAAAAGTATCCTGTATAGCTTTAACTTCCTGCGGATCGCCAATAGGGGTCGACGTACCGTGAACGTTCACATAATCGATATCAGATGGTGTCAAACCGGCATCTTCCAGCGCGGCTTTCATCACCAGTGCTGCGCCCAACCCTTCGGGATGCGGTGCAGTCATATGATATGCATCGGCACTCATACCGCCGCCTATCATCTCAGCATATATTTTCGCTCCGCGCGCTTTTGCGTGCTCCAGCTCCTCCAAAATAATGGTACCTGCACCTTCGCCGGCAACGAAACCGTCGCGGTCAAGGTCGAACGGCCGTGAAGCCGTAGCAGGATCATCATTGCGGGTTGATAAAGCATGCATCGCATTGAAACCGCCAATACCCGCTTCATTGATGATAGCTTCAGACCCGCCGGTAATGAACATATTGGCCTTACCGAGGCGGATATAATTGAAGGAATCGATCAGCGAATTATTTGACGATGCGCAAGCTGAAACCGTTGTAAAGTTTGGCCCTCTTAATCCGTATTTAATAGATATATGACCGGGAGCAATGTCCGCGATCATCTTAGGAATAAAGAAAGGATTGAAGCGTGGGGTACCATCGCCTTTGGCAAAGGCAACCACTTCATCAAGAAATGTCTTTAAACCGCCGATGCCCGAGCCC
>JAICXZ010000106.1 GCA_025934475.1 Mucilaginibacter sp.
CAGATTGGTTTTTATCACAAGTATTTCGAGCCCGATAAGCAGGAAAAGAATAGCGTTTAATATTTAGTCGATCAATTCCCCAAACGTACCCAGGTAATCACGGCTAATGTCAGACAATGCCTCGTGTTTCACTTTGTTACCGGTGATAATGCCAGCGACTACCATAGCAAGCGGTCCTGAAACGTGAAGGTGGTCGGCTACAAAGTATCCTCCGGCCACGATAGCTAAAGTGACTAATACCTCTACTTTATAATCGTCAATAGATCGTAAAGCAAAATAACCGATGTAGCCCAGCAAAGCTCCAAAAATTAATCCTCCAACAGCTTCCTGAAAAAAAAGCCGTCCGACACCAGCGAAATCAACCGCCGAGATCCCCGAATGTGCGGCATCCAGCAACGTAATAAACACAACTACGGCTACCCCATCATTAAAGAGTGACTCACCCGATATCTTGAGATCAAGTGATTCCGGTATTTTAGCGCGACGCAGGATAGCCAGCACTGCGATCGGGTCTGTAGGGGAAACTACTGCGCCAAAAAGCAGGCAATGGATAAACGGAATAGGGAAATGAAACAGTTGTAATACCCACCACATCAGGCTACCAACCAATGTCGTAGAAATCAGTACCCCGACAGTAGACAAAAGAAAAACCGGCCACGCTTCCTTTTTGAGTTTGCTCAGATCGATATGGATTGCGCCGGCAAACAGCAGGAAGCTGAGCATAAAGTTCATCAGCAGTTCCCTGAAGTTAATCGATCCGACAATTTGTTTGGCTTTGACGCCGATTATCGGGTAAAACTTCCCCAACATAACCAGCAATAATGAACTGCCAAGCGATAGTACCATAATGCCGATCGTAGGCGGCCATTTGATGAACCTGAGATTGAGGTAAGCGAACGCAGCGGCTAAAACGATCGTATAGGTAAGCAGTTCGCTGATATTCATTGGGCAATTGATAGTTGCCGCCAAGATAAGTAAAAACACGGGTTAAGCGATGCGGCCCGGGTATGCACATCAATTACACTAAGAATGCTTCTCCATCATCCTATAAATTTCTGATCCCGCCAGTAAAAATGCCCCTACACCATATACTTCGGTGTCATCGGCTGTCACTTTCTCGGGCTTCTCGCCTATCTGCTGTACATAACCCAGTTTGCCATCAGGCTGCACACAACCCATTAGGGCTTTCCAGGCTTTTTCAACCACTTTATGATACTTGTCATAGGAAATTAACCCATGATTGATGCCATAGGCTAAAGCATAGCAATAAAATCCCGTTCCGCTGGCTTCCTTTGCAGGATAGCTTTTGGCATCTAGTAAAGCCGCATGCCAGGTGCCGTCCTTGCTTTGTAAAGCTGCTATCTTTTCGGCCATTTTTTCGTACAGTTCAACATATTTTCCCCTGTCCGGATAATCATCTGGCATATTATCCAGCATCCGCACCAGGCCCCCCATTACCCAACCATTTCCTCTCGACCAAAATACTTTTCTGCCATTGGCCTCTTTTTGCGTAAAAAAACGGCTGTCGCGGAAGTATAGGTTCTCGTCCTTGTCAAACAGGTAGTCGGTTGTTTTCCACCATAATTTATCAGCTATGTCCAGGTATTTTCGTTCGCCGGTGGCAGTATGTAAATAGGCAAATGCAGGCGGACCCATAAACAGTGCATCGCACCAGGCCCACTCGCGGTTAGCGATATTGTCTTTCCATTCCAGCGATTCGGTATGTGGTAAGCCAATAATACTATCAGCCTGGGCCTTAAAATGAGCAATCATTTCGGGCTGTTTGTAGATCATAAACATCTGAGAATACATTTGGGCAACGCAGTAATCGTCGGCCATAGTCTTACGCGGGCCTGTTTTCCAGTGCAGGCTGTCGCCTTTACTTTTGATCTCGCGAAGGAAAACATCGTTGTGATCTATCTTATTCAGCGCCATGTAACCGGCATAGCAAGCGCCCATGGTCCAATCCGCCTTGTTCAGCTTTTTTCCATGCTCCTGCCATTCACGTATCTGCCAGCTGGCCACTTTGTCCATGATATGAACAATAGAATCCTTATCGACTTTCTTTTTCGCAAATACAGGTTGAAAAATTAAAATAGCAGGCAGCAGGATTAGCAGGCGTCTTTTCATAATGGTCGGTTTGGCAATAAAAGTAAAAAAACAGGCTTATATAAAAAGATTGAACGGGGATAATTGTTCATCTTTAATTTCATAAAAATTTTCGTGCAATTTGTCCAGTCGTTCCGAAGCCGGTCGTCTCTCGAATAAAAACTTAAAATCATGAAAGAATTTGTATTGATCTTCAGGTTGGAAGAGCTTCCTGAAGTTAACTTCTCGCCCGATGAGATGCAGGATAAATTTGTCATTTGGGAAAAATGGGTTGATGGCATTATAGCTAAAAACATTCTTGTTAGCCGCGGAAACCGGCTGAGTAAAGAAAGCCGTGTCATTCGTGACAAAAAATTGATCACCAAGGGGCCTTTTGTCGAACTTAGCGAGATTATCGGCGGCTACATTATTATCAGGGCCAATTCCATCGATGAAGCTGCCGAAATAGTTAGGGAGGCACCGATCGTAGGTAAAGGAACCATCGAGGTCAGAGGCATTTATAGTGATGATGAATAAAAAAATCAAATACCTTGTCCAATAACTGAAATTCCGGTCGTCATTCAATTATAAAACCAAAAAATTAAGCATCATGAACGAATTTGCATTTATCTTCAGGAACGATTTCCACCCTGAAGCAGGGTACTCACCCGAGCAGTTACAGGACATTATGAAACAATGGCAAACCTGGATGGGCGGTATGGCCGCCAAAGGACAATTGGCAAACGGGGGTCACCGGCTGGGCGGCGACGGTAAAACGGTAAGGCCATCGGCTGTGGTGACAAACGGACCTTTCGCCGAGATCAAGGAAATGATAACCGGGATCATCGTTGTAAAAGCCGATACTATCGACGAGGCAACAGAAATTGCTAAGGGCTGCCCTATTTTGAACGCCGGCGGGAATGTCGAGATAAGGGATATTGTACCAATGAACGCTAATTAATTATTCCCTCTAAAATTGAAAAACATGAAAGATTTTGCATTAGTATTCAGAAATGAAGCAGGCAGCGAGGCAAAAATAGCGCCCGAAACATTTGCCGCCTTGCAGGCCGAATGGCAAAAATGGGTTGGCGGTATTGCCGCGCAAGGTAAACTTACTTCCCCCGGAAGCCGGTTAGGATTAGACGGCCGCAGCATAAAGCCAGGTAATATTGTTGCCAATGGACCCTATGCCGAAGTAAAAGATACGCTTCGTGGTTTCCACGTCGTGAAGGCTGATTCGATAGAGGAAGCTATCGAGATCGCCAAGGGCTGCCCGATACTAACGGTTGGTGGCAGTGTGGAGGTAAGAGACATTATCCCGGTAGAAACAAGATATCCTATCCCACAATCATGAAAGAGTTTGCATTGATATACAGGTCCGAACCCCTGGGCGAGATCAAACTGACACCTGAAGGAACCATGGCTGTCTCCAAAGAATGGGAAAACTGGATGGGTGGCATTGCGGCTCAAAATAAATTGGTTTCGCCTGGGATGCGGCTAGGTAATGAAGGCCGTACCGTGAAACCGGGCAACATTGTAACCAACGGCCCTTATGCTGAAATCAAGGAAATTGTTGGTGGCCTGAGCATTTTCCGCGCCGAATCAATCGAGGAAGCAACCGAAATGGCCAAAAGTTGCCCGATCTTAAATGTCGGTGGTAATGTCGAGGTAAGAGACATTATCCAGATGAACGCTCAATAAATTTTATACCAAGCTTTCGCCTGTTAATTTTACGGGCGAAAGCTTAAAACTACTGATGCAGGAAAAAGAGCTGATACCACAGTTGTACCGCAGTGAATTCCGTAAGATAACTGCCGTATTGTGCCGGTTGTTTGGTATCGAACATATCAGCATAGCCGAGGATATCGTCGGCGATACCTTCCTGCTGGCTGCCGAAACCTGGGGGTTCAAAGGCATTCCGCAAAACCCCGCCGCCTGGCTCTACACCGTGGCTAAAAACAAGGCCAAAGACTTCCTGAAACGCAATGCCATTTATAATGAAAAGGTTTCGCCTGCGATTCAGCTAGCATCCGAAAACACGAATGAGGTAGAGGTTGATCTTTCGTCCAATAATATCAAGGATAGCCAGCTACAGATGATGTTCGCCATTTGCTATCCCGGCATCCCACCCGAATCGCAAATCGGCCTTTCGCTGCGCATTCTTTGCGGTTTTAGTATCGATGAGATTGCCGATGCGTTCCTAACCAACAAGGAGACGATCAACAAGCGGCTTTATCGCGCTAAAGAAAAACTGAAGGAGGATAAAGTAAAGATCGAAATGCCGCCCGATGCCGAAATCGACAAGCGGATCGACAATGTGCTCATCACGCTTTATCTTCTTTTTAATGAAGGATATTACTCGTCAAGTAAGAACGCGGTTTTGAGCAAGGATCTATGCCTTGAGGCAATGCGCCTCACCTACATGCTTGCTGAAAACACGAGTACCAACAAACCTGACGTAAATGCGCTGCTTTCGCTCATGTGCTTCCATGCTTCCCGCTTTGACGCGAGGATTGCGCCTGATGGTGAACTGATACTTTATGATGATCAGGATATATCGCTATGGAACAACGAGTTAATTACAAATGGCGAGCACTTTTTAAATATGGCCGCCAGGGGGAACGTTGTTTCCAAATACCATATCGAAGCAGCTATTGCGTACTGGCACACAGCAGATAAGGATAGTCCCGAAAAATGGGAAAAGGTGCTCAGCCTGTACAACCGTTTGCTGATAATCGAGTACTCACCTATAGCGGCCCTGAACCGTACTTATGCCCTGGCAAAAGTTTACGGGAACGAAGCAGGTATCGCCGAAGCAGAGAAGTTAAAATTGGAAAACAGCAACCTTTACCATGGGCTTCTCGGTGAATTATATACCGGAGTCGACAATAAGAAAGCGATCGATCACCTTACGACTGCATCAAAACTCACCAAAGCTGCCGCGGATAGGAAAGTGATTTTGAAAAAGATCGAGAAGCTGAAAGCAGGGTAAAAAACCACCGCATTTATTAAATTGCATCAAAATTCCCTATGGCTTACAACGAAAAACTTGCTGATCGCGTCCGCGAGGCCCTGGTTGATGTCCCGAACGTCGTGGAAAAGAAAATGTTCCGCGGTGTTACTTTTATGGTTGACGACAAAATGTGCGTCAGCGTAAGCGGATATGAACTGATGCTCCGCCTCGATCCGGATTTAACAGCGCAACTTTTTGAAGAACCAGGAACCCGGCCTATGATCCACGGCGGCAAGCACATGAAGGGCTTCATTTATATCAGCGAGGAGCGTTTTCGCAGCCAAAAAGACTTTGATCATTGGATCCAGCTGGCGCTGGATTATAACCCGATTGCCAAATCTTCGAAAAAATAATATAGCTATGAAGAGGACATTGACTTGTTTTCTGTTTTTGCTCAGCGCTCAAATGGGAATGGCATCAAATCCACCGTTCTACGGGCCGATTGTGCCTAATAAGATTAAAGACAAGTATGTCCCGGCCTATTATCAAAACATTGGCGGCTTACTCGGCTACCGTATGCAGGTTAACCTTAAGAAACGGTTGCTTCAGATCGATTCGGCAACGCTACTATCTGGCTTCAGGAAAAGGCCGGGGTCACAAACCTGGATTGGTGAGCATGTAGGTAAATTCCTGTTTTCTGCGTCAAAAACTTATCAATACTCACACGATCCACGCATTAAGCATTTGATGGATGATATGGTGCGCAAGTATATAATCTGTCAAATGCCGGATGGTTATCTTGGAACCTATCTCGAAAAGGATCGTTGGACCGAATGGGATGTATGGGCGCATAAATATGCCATCATTGGCTCGCTCAATTATTATTCGGTAACTGGTTATAAACCTGCTTTGCAGACCGCGGAACATGCTGCTGACCTGATCTGCCGAACATTTGGTGACACGCCCGGCAAACGCGACCTGATGCTGGCTGGTGAGCATGTTGGTCTTGCGCCGGGGAGCATCCTGGAACCGATGGTTGATCTTTACCGATACACTGGAAATCAAAAATATCTTGATTTCTGTCGTTATATTCTTCGTGCTTTTGAACAGCCTGATGGACCTAAACTGATCTCTCGGCTCGAAAAATATGGCGACGTGACTAAGGTTGGTGATGCCAAAGCTTACGAAATGCTTTCCTGCTTCCTTGGCATCCTCAAATACTACAAATTAACAGGCGAGCAAAAATATCTGCCGCTAATGCAAACAGCCTGGACGGACATCACAAAAAACAGGCTCTATATAACCGGTACATCCAGCGACCATGAGATATTCCGTGCGCCCGGCATATTAAAAGCTGAAAACAGCGACGAAATGGGCGAAGGTTGCGTTACCGTCACCTGGATACAATTCAACCTGCAAATGCTGCAAATAACCGGCGAACCCAAGTATGCAGAGGAATTGGAGCGCTCGGTATACAACCACTTGCTCGCTGCCGAAAATCCTCAAACTGGTTGTGTAAGCTATTATACCGCATTGGACGGCGCCAAACCCTACCGCTGTGACCAGGGCTTTTCTTGCTGCCTTTCCAGCGTACCGAGAGGCATTTCACTGATTCCCGAAATGATGGGTGGGAAGATTGATGGCACGTTCACCATGCTGTTTTATGAAAATGGAGAAACGACCGAAAAGATCACTGCTAAAAATGGAGCCGGGTTAAGTTTAAAAATTAAATCTACCACTCAATTTCCTTTGGATAGTAGTATTGTCGTTTCGGTCAGTCCATCCCATGCTGCTGCGTTCGCAATGAATTTCAGGGTTCCGGTATGGTCACAGGATTTTTCGGCGAACGTTGGCGGCAAAGTTTATAAAGGCGAAAAAGATAAGCTGCTCACTATTGAAAGACTCTGGAAGCCTGGTGACAATGTTGAGATCAGCTTTAAAATGCCCCTTCAAATATTACCCGGAGGATTATCCTATCCTAATTCCATCGCTATCAAAAAAGGTCCACAGATTTTTGCTGTTGATCAGGGTTTGAATAAGGCTATTGCGTCAATCAATTACATTGAATATCAATCTGCGCAATCCACCCTAACAGATGAAAAATCAGTTTTACCAGCTGATTGGAGCTGGAAGCAAGCCTATTCTTTGCAAATGAATGTTTCGGGAGCGCCAAAGAAAGTAGTCATTGTACCCTTCTCCGAAGCTGGTCAGGATTCGTCAAAGATTGCAGTTTGGATACACCATTAAAAATGTAGAGACGCGCTGTTGCGTCTCCACGGGCATTATGTTTAGTTTTAGTTTAGTTCACTTCAATTACCGACATCCCACTATTATCCTTCCCATACACCTTCGCAATCGCCTTTACAACAGCGCCTTTCTTAATCGTAAATGGTTTGTTGTACTCCTGCGCTTCAGTAAATGACGGCGTCGAATCATCGGTGCTGTAGTAGATCCTTGCACCCGGAGTTGAGCATGAGAGGCTTACTTTCAAGCTTTGCAAATGTATGGTGGGTCTTTTTACAATATCCACATATTTTTCGGTACGTGCGTCGTGAATCACGCCTTTCCAGTTCATACCAAAGCCAAAGTCGTAGTCATGTCCGTCTGCATCAACATAAGGGATCATGTCATGCGGGATGTCCTCATCCTGCAATTCCACTGTTTTCATATTGGCAGGCATCTGGAACGGCAATAAACCTGACGGTTCATAAGCGCCTGTCAGTACATCCAGTATAGCCTGGTTCTGAACACCGAAATCTGCTACTATTGCATTTGCATCCTTTTCAAATTCAGCCGGAATGGTCGGTTTACTCATAGTCAGGACTACAATAACCGGCTTGTCCTTCATTACTACCTTGGTTTCGCGAATGGTTTTTAAATCGTTGTAATTGCCGGCAGTTATAGTTTTATCCTTATAGCTACGGTCATGAACTTTGGGCTCTGACGGGTCACCTGCAGCGATGCTATGCGCTCTAGCATGGGTGGCCTTATATTCACCATATTGCAGCGTGATTGGCACATAGCCATTGCCGCCTTTTACAGTATCTGTGCCATCATACCC
>JAICXZ010000511.1 GCA_025934475.1 Mucilaginibacter sp.
GATGAATATAGGGTATCAGGTCATAAACTTAAATCATGGACTTGGCCCGGTCAGCCTGTATATAGACTACACCATTTATAATAACTATAACTTTTACTATGGAGCACCCTCAGGTTATTTTAACTTGACTTCGATTGATACACCGTTCCAAATCAGGTCATCACCGAATCAACTTTCCGGTACAGTTGTATTAGCTGGTAATATCTTCAGCCTGAATAATGCTTTAAAGGCCAATACCAGGTATACCTTGTTTATAGTTGGGGCGGACAGCACCAAGGCCAACCGCGACGAAGTCTTTTTGACTGATACCGCCGCTACGCCTTCCAAGGGACGAGGTAAAGTGCGCTTCGTGAATTGTTCGCCATTATCACCCGCCTTCGATATTGCAGCAAACGGTTACGTAGACGCAGGGTTTACCAATATTGCCTATAAAAAAGTCTCCAAGTACATAGAGATGCCCGCCGGGAACTATAATTTCCAGGTTTACCAAACCGGAACCAGTTCATCCGTTCTGGGAACGCTGCAAAATGTTACTGTTCAGGATGGCCGGTTGTACACCTTGTACAGTTATGGTGTGGTTGGTCATACCGACAGTCTCGCCTTTGCCTTGGGCACCATTGTCAATAAGTAATCCCTTTTTATTTATATTTTTGCCAAAATTTTAGAAAATTGGAAGTAATAAAAAGCCTGATCGACTTTATCCTTCATATCGATAAGCATCTCGAGGCCATCATCAGCCAGTACCATACGCTCACTTATCTGATTCTTTTCGTAATCATTTTTGCCGAGACCGGTTTTGTAATAACACCCTTTTTGCCGGGCGACTCTCTGTTGTTTGCCGCCGGGGCATTGATTGCCGCAGGAACTACAGGATTAAACATTTATCTGCTTGCATTGATATTGATCATCGCAGCTTTTACCGGCAATACGGTGAATTACCTGATAGGGAATTACCTGGGGCCAAAGGTTTTTAAACCCGAAAATAAAATACTGAAGCTCGACTACTATCTGCAAACCAAAGCATTCTTTGATAAACATGGCGGCAAGGCAGTTATTTTGAGTCGTTTTATGCCAATCATTCGCACCATTGCACCCTTTGTAGCAGGAGTAGGAAAGATGCCAATGACACGCTACAGCCTTTACAACATCATAGGCGGAGCATCGTGGATCATCCTTTTCTTGTTTGCCGGATTTATGCTGGGCAATGTGCCATTCTTTAAGGCGCATTTTTCCGCGATCGGCATACTTATTATCCTGGTGTCCATTCTGCCACCGATCATTGCCGGTATCAACAATCGTGCGAAGAAAGGTCGCGTTACCCAGCAGTAACGAAGAGTTTCTTTGACCGTGTTGCCCGCGTCGAAAAGAAGATCCAATAGGCAAAAGGTATCAGCATGTAGGTATAACCCGATGCCCCTTTGAGGCCCTGCGGCAAAACCACCGTAATCACAATGCCCAAAATGCCGATCATGACATTGATCACGTTAAGGTACATTTGGCTTTGCGTCTCAAATACTTCGAAAGGCGTAAGCTCCAATTTCTCCGCATGGCGGTGAGCATGCCGATACATGAGGTAAAATAAGAGGTAGATTAATATATAGCCCAGATCGTAAACGTACATTAGGGTGGGTACCTGCGCATCGCTGATCATTGCCATACTTTGGCCATGGTTAACAGTAACATTTCCCGAAAATACCAATGTGAACAGGAATTTGAGCGGATAGGTGTACGTAAGCACCAGGAAAAGCAGGAACCCGTTAAGCGTAGTGATCCATGCATCGGTAAGGCCGAAACGCCTGAAAAATATATTTTGACTGTTCCAGATCAGGAAAAGAATTCCAAAACAGCATCCGAAACTCATAAAGCCTTTCATGGTTTCAAAAAGTTCATCAAATGTTTTGGGTACTTCCAGTGATACAATTACCAGCGTCACCGCAAAGGCGAATACTGCATCGCTAAATGTTTCCAACCTGGTCGGCTCATGGCTGCGCCAGCGGATTGTGTTTTTCTTAAGTTTTGCGGCTTTTTTTCGAAACATATCAATGGCTTAAAGTAAGTATTTTACCCTGCTTATACAAAGCTGCTTCCCGCTGAATTTTAATCCTTTCGCCTGGTACTAAAGGTTTTGCGATTAGCTTATTCAAGTTAGGCTGCCCTGCATCCACCCAGGCGGAAAACCAGAAACTGCCAATCTCTAGAATAGAAGCGCGCATTCGTCGCTGCACCATGCCTTTCAAAGCAGTGTGGTAAGCTTTCGCATAGGCTTCGGAATATTCCTTGTAGGTTTTGCCATTTCGCTTTACCATTTCATACTTTTTATCTGGCGAGAAGTTCTTGTCGATAATCTTTTCGAAGCGCAAAACAGAATCAACACACTTGAACGATGTCCTGCAAATTTTGAACGCCTCGTTTAAAGGGTTGTCGATGTATCTTGCTTTCCCAACGTAATAATTATAACCATCGCTGAACAATTCGGGCAGACGGCTTTCCCAAAGCGCGTGGATGCCATTCTGATGCGTTAGCTGGCCATCATAATTCACAGTGAGATGCAGTGGTACATGTGCATCCGCAACATAGTGACCCAGGTTGGCCGAGGTTTTTAAAATGTCCGTAGTGTCATGCCGCTTAAAGGCATCCACCAGTCGGTAATACTGGTATTGTATCTCCCATGGCACGGTTCCATACTTTTTGATCGTATCCGCAGAGTATTTCTTAATCGCCTCTTTCCATCTTACCGGCATCGCCATAAAAGGCCGCTTGCCATAATGATCTGCATCAAAAAAATGCCTGGGCGCTTCGAGGGAGTCGACGTAACGCTTTTTATCCGGATCGATGGCATGTTCGGTAATGTAGTCGATATTAGCCCCGTAGAACCCAGTCATAGCCTTTGGAAGTGTGAAAATAGCAACCCTATTAATGCGCTTGTGTGCAAAAAATCCCCATGAACAACAAGAAATGATTATAGTAACGGCAATAAGGTTTATGAGCAGGCGTTTCACACCCTAAACTTAATCAACTTAGTCCAACTCAGTCAACCTAATCAACTTTTTCTAAAAACCATTGACAATAAGAAAAAATCCTTCTATATTTGCAGTCCGAAATTTAAAGACAGAATAATTAGCTACAAATGGCAAATCATAAATCATCGATTAAAAGGATCAGGGCAAATGCTGCGAAGCGTCTGCGTAACAGGTACCAGGCTAAAACTACTCGTAACGCCATCAAGAAATTAAGAGGTACTGCAACTAAAGCTGAAGCTCAACCGCTTTTGGCAAAAGTGATCTCTATGCTCGACCGTTTGGCTAAGAAAAATGTGATCCACAAAAACAAAGCTTCGAACAATAAATCAAAGCTGACCAAATTCGTTAACAACCTGAAGTAATATTACTTTAGTTAAAATACTTTAAAGGGGATGTGCCAAAAGTGCGTCCCCTTTATTTTTTTGTCTGAACCTGAATTTATAGAATTTAGGAATTGCCCGAATTTTTGTTATTTAGAAAGCTGTAATTCGATTAATTCATTAATTCGCTTAATTCCGGTTCAGACAAATGAAGCCTTACGAAACCAAGATATCTATTAAAGCCTGGGCCGAAGCCGACCGTCCGCGTGAAAAATTAAGCACGCAGGGTAGGAGGGCCTTAACTGATGCAGAATTGATTGCTATCCTGATCAGTTCCGGAAGCGATGTGGAATCAGCGGTGGAGTTGAGCAAACGTATCCTGCATCACTATGATAACGATCTGAATAAA
>JAICXZ010000455.1 GCA_025934475.1 Mucilaginibacter sp.
AATCAACCACCAGGTCGGTCACGTTTTGAGCTACAAAATAATTGAATGCAGCATTCAACTGGGGCTCTGCATTATCGCCAGATGTAAAGCTGTTGAATACAATATAACCTACAATATGTCCATTGCCTTCGTCAAATGTTTTGTACGTTAGCACGGGGTTTACCGTATAATTAGCAACAGGCATATTTGTAATAGCTGGAAGTGCTGTCCCGTCGGACGCCACTAACGTCATCGATATGGAGTTACTATTCGAATAAGCATTAATTACAAAATTGAGATTATTACTGCTGCCATCACCGTAACCTGTGCCATCATAAGAAATCGCAGTCCTGCCGTTAATGCTGGTGATTCTATCCCCGCGCTTCAACCCGGCCTGGTCAGCTGGAGATCCCGCATATACATAGCTGATGCGAAGGTCATTTATATCGTTATAAAGAATTCCAAAACCGAAGTCTCCCCTGTTGCCGTTCAGTTCCGAAGATACCTGTCCATTATCAATAAATGAGTATTTGGCGTCCCCCTGGCTGTCATAATATTCATAAGGCTGGCCCGTGTTTGGGTTAATGGCTATTTGCGAAATTTTGTTTAATTCAGTGGTAAGTGCAGTGATATCATCCGCTCCCGAATAGCTCCGTGGGTTAAAAGCCTGATAAGTGGGTAATTGATCATACCACAAGTAATCCTCTTTGCAATACAGGAAAACCGAATCCTTAATCTTGTCCAGCGTGCTCCCCGGATCATTGGGACTGATATTGGAGTTAGTGGTCTTGGGGCTCTTTTTACAAGCTGAGACCAATACCACGCTAAGGATAAAAATTGAGTAAAAAAGTCTTTTCATATTGGTTTGATAATATTTTGTTTTCTGAAAAAGTCTGTATTTTAACGAAATATACGATAATATGTTATAAATAGTTGGTTAAAACTCGCCCACGTTAATAAAATCCACACCCGAGGCCTCTGCGCATTGCTCGTCCTCGTCAACCTTTCCTATCATTATTATATTCCTGCGTTGCAGATTATGATCTTTGATCAGCAAATCAATACAATCCGTTTCAGGTTTTGGCGTTATTTCATTGGCAAAATAACACGTTAAGTATTTCTCCAATCCGTTCCATTCTGTTTGCTTTATTTTATTCAGCTGCTGTTCGGGGCTTCCGTTGGTTACTATAAATATCTTTTTGCGGTCAACCACTATCTCCTGCAGCAAATTCAGCATATCCTGGTACAGCAAAAGTTTCAACGGCAGGTGAGCAGTATTGGTCAGATGGTTAAAATTGGTTCGGTATTTTTCTTCAAGATGCAGTTTTTTCTTTAAAGCATCAAAAACCAGCTCTTTCCCCTGAGACAAATACGTATCCACCATAAAGTCGGTTGCCTCTTTGGCATCCGTTAAATTGGTATATTCCAGGTAACTGCTGAAAAGATAATAAACCTGGTACAAGTAGTCCTTTTCGGGATAAAGTACATTGTCCAGTTCAAAAATGAATGCATCCTTCCGTTGATCTATGTCACTATATCTTATCATCTGTAATGATGCTTATGCCGTATTCGGCAAACAATTGGTTTGAATTTAACAATAATTCTGCTTCGTTCTGACGCAAAGGGTATATGTTATCAATATTTTTGTCCAAACACAGCGTTAATATGCGATGGACGTAACTCGCCTCGCCAGGATTTGGCAAACTTATCATCTTTCCCGAATTCAATAAAAACTCAGGCAATTCTTCATAATCGCCAAGCAAAATATGGCGGGTGCCCAATTTGCTTTTGAGGGAATGAGCCAGGGATGAATTTGCCGCCGTTATAAGTGTGTACATGTATTTTATTGATCGATCAGCCCGTCCTTCATCAATATCTTCCTATCGGCCGAATCAGCAAGGTGCCCATTGTGAGTTACGATGATAAAGGTTTGATCAAACTCATCTCTGAGTTCCTTAAACAACTGGTGCAGCTCTTCGGCATTGGTCGAATCAAGGTTACCTGATGGCTCATCAGCAAATATCAATGAGGGCTTATTGATAAGGGCTCTTGCTACCGCCACCCTTTGCTGCTCGCCTCCGGACAACTGATTGGGTTTGTGTGTTGTTCTATCGCCTAGTCGTAAGCGCTCCAATAAGCCCTTCGCTCTCTTTTCGGCACTTGTTTTTGATTCACCGGCAATTAGTGCCGGAATACAAACATTTTCCAGCGCATTAAACTCCGCAAGCAAATGGTGAAACTGGAAAACAAAACCGATCTTAAGGTTGCGGAAACTACTCAAATCCTTATTGTTCAGGTTACTCACATTCGTATTCCCAATTACCACATGGCCGGCGTCGGGCTTATCCAGTGTACCCAGGATATTCAGTAAAGTACTCTTCCCAGCGCCAGAGGCTCCCAAAATGGTAACGATCTCCCCTTTTTTTACTTCAAGGTCAACGCCTTTTAATATCTCCAGTTGTCCGTATGATTTGCGAATAGAATGCGCTTTGAGCATGGGGGCTAAGTTAGTGATTAGAGACTAGAGATTGGAGATTAGTTAGCTGAAAGTTCGCTATCCCTGCATCATACACCAATCTCTAATCACTAATCTCTAATCTCTGACCTCCAATCTCTAATTTTGTGAAACAAAATCGTAGCTTTGGCGCAAATTCTACTCAACCATATGAATATTCACGAATACCAGGGCAAAGCTATCCTCAAAAGCTTTGGCGTCAGAGTTCAGGAAGGCATCGTTGCCGATACCGTTGACCAGGCTGTTGCTGCTGCTCAAAAATTGAAAGAAGATCTAAATTCCAATTGGGTGGTGATAAAGGCGCAGATTCATGCCGGCGGCCGAGGCAAAGGCGGCGGTGTTAAGCTTGCCAAAAACCTGGACGAAGTACGTGAAAAGGCCGGTGCGATATTAGGCATGCAACTGGTTACCCCTCAAACAGGTCCCGAAGGAAAGAAGGTACATAAAGTGCTTGTTGCGCAAGATGTATATTACCCGGGCGAAAGTGAAACAAAAGAGTTTTATGTAAGCGTGTTGCTCGACCGTGCAAAAGGCCGGAATATAGTTATGTATTCGACTGAAGGCGGTATGGATATTGAGCACGTTGCCGCTACTACCCCCCACCTGATATTTAAAGAAGAAATCGATCCGAAAGTTGGCTTGCAGCCGTTCCAGGCAAGGAAGATTGCGTTTAATCTCGGTCTTTCGGGCGATGCTTTCAAGGATATGGTGAAATTTGTTAGCGCGCTTTACAAAGCATACGATGCAACCGATTCTTCTCTATTCGAGATCAACCCTGTTCTGAAAACTTCAGACAATAAAATACTTGCCGTAGACGCTAAGGTGAACCTTGATGACAACGGGTTATTCCGTCATCCTGATTTTGCCGGTCTGCGTGACTTAAACGAAGAAGATCCAACCGAAGTAGAAGCCAGCAAATCGAACCTCAACTACGTAAAGCTTGATGGTAATGTGGGCTGTATGGTGAACGGTGCCGGATTAGACATGGCTACCATGGATATCATCAAACTGGCTGGTGGCGAGCCTGCCAACTTTCTTGACGTAGGTGGTACCGCTAATGCCGAAACTGTAAAAGCTGCATTCAATATCATCTTAAAGGATCCTAATGTTAAAGCAATCCTGATCAATATTTTCGGCGGTATCGTTCGTTGTGATCGCGTTGCCCAGGGTGTCATTGATGCTTATAAAGAATTGGGCAATATCCATGTGCCTATCATTGTTCGCCTGCAAGGCACCAATGCAGAAGAAGCTAAAATGCTGATCGACAACTCGGGATTAAAAGTATTTTCTGCTATCCTGCTTAAAGATGCAGCAGAACGTGTAAAAGAGGTACTTGCTTAATCTTCTGATCGGTTATTAGTTAACTTGTAATTAGTTAAATCTTATATAAAGCCCTGAAAGGGCTTTTTTTATGCTTTCTGATGAACAATGAGTTTGACCCGGTGTTAAAGTCTACGGGAATTGTCGACAAATTGTAAACTTAACAAAATGATAATAGATGTTTAAACATTTATTTTTAAATTTGATCAACAATTTAAATAAACGTAAGCTATGGAAACTCAAACAGCAACAAAG
>JAICXZ010000314.1 GCA_025934475.1 Mucilaginibacter sp.
ATTATACCAACAATCCTGAGGTGACTGCAACGCCCCCAAACCTGGTTTCGTCTATCACTTTTGGCGACAGATTGATAACGGGAGGTTCAACTGCTACCAATACGCTGATAGTGGATTCATTAACTACGCTGAATGTAAGCGGGCAAATACTCCAAAAGCATACAACCGCAGGAACGTTTAATTCGGGGAATACGGCCCCAATCACGGCTATCCAAACATATCTGCAGGGGTCAGGAACTATCAATTGCGGCAGTTTTGCTGTCGGCGACACCACAACACCTACTGCCGACTCGGTTGTTAATATTACGCAAGTAACAATGGGTACTGCTGCAGGCGGTTCACACATCACCATGAATATAACCGGTGATTTAACGCTCAATACCCAAAGCAGGGATGACGCCGGAAATACAGTTGTTGTAAGCAACAGCAATGCACAATTCTCGCTTTCGCAAGGGAGTTTGACCATTGGCGGGCACATTAATTTGACCGATGGTGCGGCGAATAATTTTAATCATACGCAGTTTAAGCCTGAAGCGTTGTTCAGTATGGATTTGCACAATAACGCCGATAGCACGACACTAAACTTGCAAAATGCCAATGCGTTGACATCGCAAAGCGGCAATGTGGGCAACAAGTTCGACTTCTATAACGTCGTACAGGCGGGAGGGGCCGGTACAGCAACGGTGAATTATAGCGGTACAAACAACCAGGAAGTTTATAACTACGTCTCGGGTACAACAGTAAATAACATTATTGATAACAATGGTTCCGATGCCAACGACGGTGTGGTTTACGAAAACCTGGGCTTTGGCGGATCGGGTACAAAGACAGTTGATGCTGCTTCGACTCTGGGAACCTTACTGGTTGCTCAGGATGTAACCCTCGCTGCAGGTACCGAGACCGTGGATCTGAATACAAATAACTCAGCGTTGTTAATCGGGGCCGATTTTAATTCGGGCACCGGTTCGACGCTTAAATGCGGCACTCGCCCGTTTATCGTCGGTGGCTCTTTCTATAACTATGGCACCTGCAACTTTGGCACCGCGATGGTTACTTTTAACTCAGCTGGAGGTGAGAACTTAGCCACCGCTAATGACTGTTTGCTGACCAACGTTACATTTACAGGCGGTGGTACTGAAACAATTCTTGGTAATAACTTTTTCCTTGCTTGCCAGGGGGCGTTAAATATTAACGGCAATACCCAGCTTGCAACGAACGGTTATTTAACGTTAAATTCAGACAGCACCGGGTCCGCTACAATTGCCGCTATACCTGCAGGATGTTCAATTACCGGTAATGTGAATGTAAAGCGGTATGTGACAAATCACCGGGCATATCGCCTTGCTTCGTCGCCGGTCTACAATTCAACGATTAGTTCGAATAATATTTATAGCATCAAATACCTCACCCGCGCCATTTATACAACAGGTACCACCAGTACAGGAGGTGGTTTTGATAAAGGCGGAAATCCCACCTTGTACCTGTATCGGGAAGACCTGGCGCCGCTATATTCTACGTTCTTAAATAGCAACTTCAGGGGAATCAATAAGATCACTGACTCGCTCAATTATTCGCTGGATATTGATGGCGGGCCGTTTAATTTACCGGTGGGCAACGGTTTTATGTTCTACTATCGCGGGAGCCGTAACCAGGCCAGTCTTAACGCGTTAACAACTCCCGGAGCATCTGCCACGACCGATACCTTAGTAGCAACTGGTACCCTGAACCAGGGTGCAATTACAGTAAGCGATTGGTATTCGCCCGCATCATCTAACCTTGGCTGGACGAAAAATTCTGGAAATGTGGCTATAGAAGGCTCTAACCTGGTTGGTAACCCGTATGCCAGTTCGATAGATTGGGATCAATACAGCACAACAGATCCTACTGCAGGTATTTATGCGCCAAAGGTCGGGCCATTCTGTTACCAGCTTATTCCTTCCGGAGCGCAGGGTTCAGGTAATTATGGCGTATATACCGCAGGGTCAAATGGTTTAGGAGGTACAAACGGTGCAACTAATATCATTGCCAGTGGGGTTGGATTTTTTGTCCAGGCTGATACAACAACCGCTCAGCTGGTTTTCAATGAAACCGCTAAAACGAATACCCAGGCTGTCGTAGGGTCGACATTATTTATGGGTAAGCCGGTAAATGCCGCGGTAAGCGACCAGTTTATCCGTTTGCAGATGGCCAAAGACTCCATCAACACTGATGAGAGCATTATTCGGTTCGATAATGCGGCCTCAACCGCGTTTAATTATCGTAACGATGCAAGATACCGTGCCGGAACCGGTATTGTAAATCTATCCAGTATATCTAGCGACAATGTGGCCCTCGCTATCAACAAAGTGCCCTTCCCGAAAAATAAAAAGGGGCTTGCAATTCCCCTAAAAGTTGGTGCGAACAATAGCGGGAATTACCTGATGAAGCTAACCGCTATCAACCAGGTACCGCAGTTGTATGATGTACTGCTGGTAGACGCCTATGCAAAGGATTCTGTAAATATGCGCAGCAATTCGGCCTATAATTTCACCATCACAAAGACGGATACTACAACTTTGGGATCGAAACGTTTCTCGCTAATCATTCGTGAAAATCCTGATTATATCTACAAGCTGTTGAGCTTTACCGGAAAGCCGATCGATCATCGTACCCAGGTGCAGCTAAACTGGAAAACCCAAAACGAGCAGAACTACACCAACTTTACTGTTGAACGCAGTAATGATAATGGTAAAACATTTAACGTAATTGGTGGGTTTGCGGCAAGTGATTTAGGCACCTATGGGTTTGTTGACAAAGATCCGTTTGTTGGCCAAAACATTTATCGTCTGAAGCAGGAAGATATTGATGGTAATATTACTTATTCAAATAATGTCAATATCAGTATAATCGATCGCAGTAATCACACCGTTTGTCTCTATCCAAATCCAACAAAGGGTACAATAAATCTTTCTATCAATACTAAAACCGCAGATTCGGGCAGCTATAAAATTTTAGTAAGCAACAGTTCGGGTATTATTGTAAGAGCGTCAACCTCTTCTCAGGCATTCTGGCAGAATAATATGAGCGATTTGCTAACGGGAACCTATCTTATACGCGTGCTGAACCAGAAAGATGACAGCCTGGTTGGTGAGGCCAAGTTTGTGAAGCTTTAATCGATCCAATCGGCGTGCAGTGTAAGCAGGCTGTGACCATAGTCAATCACTGCCTTATATCTAACCAATATATCTCCACCCAAAACGCCAAGTACATCAGGGTGATTTAATTGCCTGTATGCGATATTGATGGTGGAAAGATCAAGCACAGCCACTTCAAATTCATCAGTTAGCAGATCGCCGATATGGAAGTCGCGGATATTGGCGGTGTAGGAAGTCATCGTCGTGGTACCTAAGCCGGTCGAAACGCTGTCGCTGGCTTCGAGCTCTACATTTTCTTGCGAAAGTAAAGTGTAATCAAATGCTGTTCTGGAAGCTCCGGTATCCAGCACCAGGGTGAATGGTTTGCCAAAAAGAGTGACCTCAACCAAAGGATGAAATCCATCCTGGTGCAGATCGATAATTTGAAGCGGAACCGTGGTTATCATTGCGCAATGATAGGATTTATTTGTGTAACCACAGAGATCGCAGAGTTTTTCGCAAAGGGGCACAGAGATATACAGGTAATTCAGTCGTTCTTCTCTGTGAACTTTGTGCAATTTCTTTGTGCCCTTTGTGGTTGAATTTTTCGAACTAAAACCGCCAACCTTTACTTTCAAGAAAGGACCGGCATGACGCACAAAATCCGGTTTCTTCATCCAGGTGATTACCACCTTCGGCATCGCGCATATAACAGGTTTTGTTTTTACAGTGAGGTAGCCCCTGAGTGTGGCCAAGTTCATGAAGCGATATCTTAACCAGTTGCTCCGAAAGATTGGTTTTCGAAAGTCGGAATGTAGAAACCACACAAGCATTCCCCGGCTGAAAGCCGAGGCCCATAATACCCCAATCCGTTATTCCATCTTTGGTTGTGCTGATATCTTTACCGGTTAAACCAATGATAACCGTATCGGCACTGCCAAAGTGATCAAGATAATTGATGATAGAATCGCCCCGGTACCGATTTCTGGGAGGATAGTAAGCCAATTTAGGTAATGGAATCGGCCTTCTAACTATTGTCTTCGGATTAATCTCTTTCAATTTTTTATAAACAAGATTCACCTGGCTGGAAGGTATATCTCTGAACGGCTGAATTACAAATACCCTGTTTGCAGGCGGGAGAGAAGGACTGCAGGAAGCCAATAATAGGACCGGAATAGCGAATAAAAATAACCGCCTCAGGTACACCGAAATTGTTAATATCAGTGTCATGTGTTCATAAATGTAGCAAAGAAATCTCGTGTGTTTTGATAGATTTGTATTCTTCGGGAAAGTTGATTCAGATTAGTTATGCCAGATTTTTCACATTTACACGTACACACCCAGTTTTCGCTTTTGGACGGGGCCGCTGATATTTCAAAGCTCTACAAAAAAGCTGCTGCCGATGGGATGAAGGCCCTTGCCATCACCGATCACGGCAATATGTTCGGCGTGTTCAAGTTTGTGGCTGAGGCAGGTAAGCATAATGTGAAGCCTATTGTGGGGTGTGAGTTTTATGTGGTTGAAAACAGGCATCAAAAGCAATTTACCAAGGAGAAAAAGGATATCCGTTATCACCAGCTTTTGCTGGCGAAAAACCCTGAAGGCTATCGCAACCTGGTTAAGCTTTGTTCATTGGGTTATATGGAGGGCCTCTACAGTAAATGGCCACGTATTGATAAGGAATTGATCCTAAAATATCACAAGGGACTTATTGCTACTACGTGTTGCATAGGTGCATCGGTGCCTCAGGCAATCTTGAGAAATGGTGAAGACGAAGGCGAGAAGGAATTCAAATGGTGGCTGGATCTGTTTGGCGAAGATTACTACATCGAACTGCAACGTCACAATATCAACGAACAGGAGATCGTCAATAACTCCCTGCTGAAATACGCGAAGAAGCACAATGTAAAGATCATTTGTTCAAACGACTCGCACTAC
>JAICXZ010000174.1 GCA_025934475.1 Mucilaginibacter sp.
ATACAGTCATGAAGGTGACCGGTGTACGTTCGATTATATCGTCAAAAAACATCACCTGACCGACCCGGCAGTGATTCAAATGGCCGATATAGTAAGAGGCGCTGATACCGACCAGTTCGATCTCGCCCCGCAGGCTGCTGGTTTATGGGCCATATCGGCGGGGTTATCATACAATATGCGTGATGATTTGGAACAGTTAGAGTTTGGCATGAAAATATATGACGCCCTGTACAGCTGGGCTTCAAAAGTGCAGGAAGAAAAGCACAATTGGAACCCGAATCTCTAGCCCGTAAAGTAAAATAGATACAAAAGGTTAAATCTATTCTATTTATCGGGTCGACTTCTGCCTAGCATTGCGTCCATCATTCACGCCATGGAACAACGGCCCTATAAGTTAATTCAGTTAGTCATTTATTTCCTGAAACTGGGTACCTGGGGTTTTGGCGGTCCCGTTGCGCTGGTTGGCTATATGCATCGCGATTTAGTTGAAGAAAGAGCCTGGCTTACCGAAGAAGAATACCGCGAAGGTCTCGCGCTGGCACAATTAGCGCCGGGGCCGCTGGCAGCACAACTCGGAATTTATATCGGCTTTGTCCATTATCGTTTTTTGGGTGCGATACTGACCGGGCTAGCCTTTGTACTTCCGTCATTTATCATGGTAGTTGCATTGGGCATGCTTTACCAGGCGTACAGCGGTTTGCCGTGGATGCGCGAGGTTTTTTATGGGGTAGGAGCAGCGGTAATTGGCATCATCACCATAAGCGCCTATAAATTGACGCTGAAAACCGTTGGCAAAATCAATTCTGCGGCTATAAAAGCTAACTGGCTGCTTTGGGTGTTTTACCTCATCGCTGCGGTAATCACTGTTGTTACACAGCAAGAGCAAGTCTTTTTGTTTATAGCCTGCGGCCTCCTGTTTATGATTATTAAAGCCCCACCGCTATGGCTTAAACGACCCTCAGCATTGCCGGCAATACTATTATCGGGTATAACATTCTGGAATTTTGATAAAGATATCTTAACCCGCATTGGACTATTTTTTCTCAAGGCCGGGACCTTCGTTTTTGGCAGCGGATTAGCCATTGTACCCTTTCTCCATGCCGGAGTGGTAAATGATTATCACTGGTTGAACGAATCGCAATTTGTAGATGCAGTTGCTGTGGCAATGATAACGCCGGGTCCGGTTGTCATCACAGTTGGGTTTATCGGTTATTTGGTCGCCGGATTGCCGGGCGCGACTGTTGCTGCACTGGGGACGTTTTTGCCGTGTTTCCTTTTTACAGTTATTCTGGCCCCATATTTCAAAAAGATAGCTAAGAACAAAAGTATCAAGGCTTTTGTTGACGGAATCACAGCCTCGGTTATCGGTGCACTGGTCGGCGCTGTTATCATTATCGCAACGCGCTCCATTGTCGACACCCCCACAGCATTGATCGCAATTGCCGCCGCAATCATATTAATTTATACAAAAAAAAATACAGGAACCTTATTTAATTTTAGTTGCAGCTGCTTTGGGCATCATCATAAAAACCATTTAAAACCACACCAATGAATAACGATCACTCTTTAAACCGCCGAACCTTACTAAAAGCAGGCGCCCTGTTAACCGGCGCCGGATTATTAAACTTGACAAAAGCGGAAGCGCTCGACCTGCCATTGCCTAAAACGCCGCCTTTAACTTCGGCCGAAATAGCTGCAATTGAAACTGCAATAGGGAAGAAGGGAAGTTACAAGGAAGCCGAGGCTGTCTACACTATTCCATTGCCGCGCAACGACCTGAAAGTAACGCTAAAAGGCGAGTCAGTGCCAATCTCTTTCGGCTTTGGCGGCTGGGTTTCCATCAAACGTACGATGGATGGTAAATCGGCGATGCTGATGGGGGATAATGTTTTATTGCAGGAAGAGGTAAACCCGCTTATTTCTGCAGCACAAGCTGAGGGCCTCGAAGTCGGAGCGATCCACAATCACTTCTTTTACGAAGAGCCCCGCGTTTTTTATATGCACCTGCATGGCATGGGTTCACCCGAAGAACTGGCAAAGAAGTACGCTAAGGCCATTTCAAACAGTAAGATACTACCAGCAAACCAGCCGCCTGCTGCTCCGCCACCGGCAAAAACGGGTAAAGATATTTTTGATTTAGCTAAACTGAACGAGTTAGTGAAGTATGAAGCTACTGTAAATGGCACTACCATCAAATACACTATAGGTCGCCCCGATTTAACGGTCATCGCAATGGGTACTGAGATGACGACCAACATCGGTCTCAATACCTGGGCATCGTTTACCGGCTCGATGGAGAACGCGCATATCGCCGGCGACGTAGCCATGCTGGATCATGAGGTTAATGAGGTGATCAAAGCGTTCCGTTCAAATAATATCGAGGTGGTTGCCGTGCATAGCCACATGCTGGGAGACAAACCGAGTATCAAGTTTTTGCATTACCTGGGCACCGGTCCTGCACTTGAATTGGCCAAGGCATTCAGGCAGGCGCTGGATCAGCTGGGGAAAAAGCATGAGATGGGCGGAATGAAAATGTAATGATGAAAAAAGCTACTTATCTACTCTTGCTTTCTTTCTTTATTTATTGCAAAGCGTACGCTCAGAGTCCCGAAATATCGCTAAGGGAGTTTGCATCCGGTCAAATCAAAAAAGGTGTCCGTTCAATCGGAATGGGTGGCGATGGTGCAACCTGGGGCAACTACGCTTTGGTATGGCGTGATTCGTCAACGGCATTGGCAGATATCGGAAACACTCGCTACACCAACGGAAACAATTTTGGGTTTAACGCAATTGGTGTTACTACGCCTGCTTTATGGCACGGAATGGCAGTGTATGCTATTGCTCTTTCGCAGAATGCCAATGATGTTTCGGCGTTCCTCAAATCGCCGGGATTAGGCCCGGCACCGGTCGCTACGCATGGAGATGGAAATGATCAGGCTTTATTTGTAAAGGCGGCGCTCCCATTAAACAAGCAATTTTCCTTTGGGGTTTTATTGTCTTATGAGCGGTCGCAATATGCGGCTGCCACAGATAATGATCCCGGTGGTTTTGTAAGGTATCAAACTGGCTGGCTGCCGACCGGCGGGTTCGGTTTGACTTATCAACCCACTGGTCGCTTTCTTTTTGGTTTCCGTGCGTTGTTTACCCAGGATATGGAAAGACGTATAGACAATACAAGTTCTGTTCAGGGTACAGCATCATCACAAGAATACCGATTGGGCGGCTCAGTCGGCCTTTGGAAGGGTGCACTTATAGATATTGGCGGCAATTTGAGGAACAAGCAAAATCACATTGCAGGCACCAGCTCATCACAAGTTAAGCCTAACATCGGATTCGAGCAGAATTTGTGGAACAGGCATTTTGCATTTCGGGCAGGTGTAGACGAAACTTCGGGTACAGGCGGGTTTACTTTAAAATTCCAGCCAATTAATATTGATGTTGCGTATGTCAATAATATCGGCATAGCCCGTGTCGGGAATTTATATGGAGCAAGCAGCAACTCATTTATTACTACAATAGTTTTTAACTATGGGTATTTCATGAGTAAAAGGAAATAACAAGCGTTTAGCTGAAATAGTATAAATTCACCTTTTCGATGTAAGTTCAGGTCCAGCCCACCGGATTTCAAAACTTGTGATTATTTTGCGGAACGATCGGCTCAACCCCGAAACCAAAGCAACCTGATCACATATGTCAGAAGAAAAAGTAATTCAGCATACCAAAAACGCAGTGGCCGCACTGCATAGCGAAAGAACATTCGGCGAGAAAATAAAGGATTTTCTTGGCGAGATCATCATTATTATAATAGCAGTAAGCATAACACTGGCCTTCCACAACTGGAACGATGAACGGCATGAAGAAAAGCTTGCACATAATTTTCTTATCGGTACAGCTAATGACCTGAGGCTAAGCGCCCAATCGCTGGATGCGTCTGTCGTTCAATTTCAGCCGACGCTGGATTATTATACGACTGTTTGGGATCAAATCATGAAGAGAAAGATCGACACAAAATATGTTGATTCGCTGAGCGACTACCTCCGGAACTCAAGCTATTTTACTTTCGACGGCAGCCGTTTTGAAGGATTTAAGTCATCAGGCTACCTGAGGCTCATTACCAACGAGACGTTACTAAAGCATATTGTTACCATGTATTCTATCGCTTTACCATTTGAGCGGGATGCGGATATCAATTTTTTCCAGCATCGTCAGGAAGATTTCAATAAATACATCGGTGTGAATGCTGAGGTGAACGCTTCAGGTGACTTTGTTGTGTCGAAGATGCTCAGTCAAAGCGCCGTACGTTACCAGGTCTACTATTATCTCCAAATTTTGACCGAACGGAAACAGCACAAACAAAACATCGCGAAGCAAATGCGGATATTGGCCGATGAGATTGATGGTGAGCTGAAGAAGTAGCCGTTAGCTGATCAAACTCTTCAATTCAGCATTGTTTTCTGCCACATCATGTAAATATTTGGTGGCAGACTCGTCAAGTAAACTCAGATCGGCTCCCGCCTTCACCAGCAGCTTGACGCACTCCTGCTGATGATAAAGATTGCCGGTCTTTTCGTTGGCCAGCGCATGTAATGCCCAGCCCATCGGCGTGCTGCAGTAACTTTTATCGGGCAGATTAATGTCAGCGCCCGCTTCGATCAGCTTTGCCACCAGTTTATCCCTCCCGCAATAAGAGGCCCAGTGCAGGGCAGTAGCACTATCACGCGGGTCGGCATAGAAGATATCAGCGCCTTGTTCAATATAAAATATGCCGAGTTTTTCAGCAAGCAAGCTAGAGGCAGCTATCAACGGGGTATTGTTATCGCCGGCAGCTTTGTATCCGTCGATATCCGCTCCATGCGCCAGTAGTATTTTGGCTACCACAATGGCGTCCTCATCCGTTATCTTTCCGGCAAACACGGCATCGCATATCCTGTGCAGCGGATGCCCTTTTGGGGAGTGCGGCTTACCGTCCAATGGTACACCTTCATTCACCACCTCTGGATGCTGTGAGATATATTGCTCAATGCCGTCAAAATCTTTCTCAAGTGCTAATTTAAAAAGCTCGTTTTGCATGCCTGAAGGTACAAACTTTGGCCGATTTTTGTATAGCTGGATATCACAGGTTAAAACCCGCGGTTACCATATAAGTCGAGGCTACGCCTCTTGTACGATTGAAGAGCCATCGGCTCGCGTTATTTTGTAGCGCCAGGTTTTAACCCGGCGTATTTGTGGCGTTTTGCGACGTTTGTTAAAAGTGCCTATCGCACATAGTATTTCGTAACAGAAATGATATATTTATCGTCTTATCAGAAAAATCCAATCTTATGCCATTCAAATTTGTACGATTTTTACTGTTAACGTTTGTTGCCTCTGCCTTCGTCATTCATTCACAGGCGCAGGTAAGGTTGCCCGAGGGCTACTTCTGGAAACAACTGCCCAACGGGCTCCAGGTACTGGTGATTGAGAACCATAAAGTGCCGCTGGCTACCATTGAGATCGCTGTTAAAAACGGTGCTTATACCGAAGGACCAGAGTATAGCGGCCTCTCGCATCTGTTCGAGCACATGTTCTTTAAAGCCAACCGCGATTACCCTAACCAGGAGGTTTTCCTTAAGCGCACCCAACAACTTGGCGCTATCTGGAACGGTACCACCGATGTGGAACGCGTTAACTACTTTTTCACTTTCGACAGGGACAGCCTTAAGGCCGGTCTGAACTTCATGAACGCTGCTATCCGATTCCCTTTATACCGCGAAGAGGATATGAAAAAGGAGCGTCCTGTGGTTGACGGCGAGTTTCAAAGGGCCGAGAGTGATCCCGGATTCCAGTTGTGGCACGAGATACAAGAACGCCTTTGGGGCGACCTCGTAACCCGGAAAGTGGCGATCGGTATCCACGAAGTAATCAACACTGCTACGCCTGAGAAGATGATGGTAATCAAGAACAAATATTATTTCCCCAATAACAGCCTGCTTACCATCTGCGGCGACGTGAAACATGATGACGCCTTTGCACTGGCTGAAGGTATTTTCGGCGATTGGGCAAACAGTGGTTTCGACCCAATTCAAAAATATCCGATCCCGGATTTTAAACCGCTCGATAAGAGTCAGTTTTTTGTAAAGGAAACCTCGATAGCCCAAACACCCGATATGGAAATTGAATGGCAGGGACCATCATATCTGACTGATTCTGCATCCACTGTAGCTGCCGATGTTTTCTCCACCATCGTAGGTCTCAATGCGTCCAAATTGCAGCAGGCATTGATTGATAAAGGATTGGCCAGCTCCGCAGGTTTAAACTACACTACCTGCAAATATGTAGGACCGATCGACATCAGTGTAACGCCAAATCCAACCAAGGTAAAAGAGTGCTATACCGAAGTAATGAATCAGATCAGTCATTTTGCCGACGCCGATTATTTTACTGATGAACAATTGAATGACGCCAAAGCGATCTTGTTGCGCAATAAGGTGCATCGCGAAGAAAAGCCATCTACCTTACCAATGCAGATAAGCGCCGACTGGTGCAGCACATCGCTCAACTATTATACTGATGTGGATTCGAACTACCAGAAGGTTTCCCGCCAGGATATTATTCGTTATATCAAAAAGTATATCGCTGGTCAGCCGATGGTCGCCGGGTTGATCATCAGTCCGGATATGAACAAACAAGTTAATGCCAATTCATTTTTTGCAGCCAAGTAATTAAACCTGAACATCATGAAAAAGAAAATATTCGTATTAATTGCAGCTGCCGGTATGCTAAGTCTGCAATCGGTATACGCGCAAAAAAAGAGTGCTTACGAAACTACTGTGGACGGCGTCAAAG
>JAICXZ010000053.1 GCA_025934475.1 Mucilaginibacter sp.
AAAGCAAGTCCGTCTCTTTAAAGAGATGGAATTGCCAGGAACTTTATTCGTTATTCGCCAGCAAAAGCGATGACCTGCGTAATTGTTGAAGCCGCAATTTTGCAGTAGATAGCTTTACGGCAGGATTGGGGCAAGTACCAAGATCAGGATTTGTTGTTGTAGCTGTGTACGCAGTGGTAATAATAACACCTCTGGTAGTTGTGTAGCCATCAGTGCAGAAAATGGGGCCTCCGGCAATAGTAGAAGTGCAAAGCCATACCTCCCCACCAAACTTAGTAGCTTTGAAAGCAAGTAGGCCGCTGATAACGACGAAGATAGCGATGGTCATCAACGTAATTTTTTACCTTTTTCATAAAAAAATTCTTTTTAGGATCAAAAACGGGAGTGTAAAATCAACTGTGTCAAAGGCTGATTTGAGAAATTCTATTTAGGGCTTTTCAGTAGCACAGTTTTAGCGATTTTGTAAACGATTAGAAAGATTCCGATTCCAAACAGAATATCGAACCCATCAATAAATTGGCTTTCGCCTGCGCCGCCTTTAGACATTCCCTCATGGATTAGATAAGGAAGGAAATTGAATGCACACCCGCCAGGCGATAGGACCGCGAGCAGGAATACAGCGCAAACTGTCAAGGCTATTCCGATTGGTATAACTCTTTTTGTCATGGTCGTTCACTAGATGATTCAACGAATACATCTCGTTGGGAAGTGATATTTTTTCTGACAATGCCAGGTGATGTTCCAAGGCCGCAAAAAATATCAGTTTTCAACGAGCTCTATCCCAGCCTCAGCCGCAGACGTTCCCCAAATCTAATCGATAACTGAGAAACGGTCAAACCCCAATTCTGTAAGGGCTGGGTCCACTTTTTTTGAATATGCTGGGTTGCCAGATAGATAAGCTTCAGCAGGGCCATGTCAGAAGTAAAGGCTCCTTTTGTCTTGGTCACCTTCCGGACCTGTCGATGGAATCCTTCGATCGTATTGGTCGTATAGATCAGTTTGCGGATGGCACCGGAATACTGGAAGTAGGTGGTCAGCTTTTCCCAATTACGCTTCCAGCACTACAGGATATTTCTTGCCCCATTTTTCTTCCAGTTCCAGCAGTTGATGTTCTGCCTCATCCTTGCTCACGGCCTGATAGACGGGCTTTAGATCAGCCATAAAGGCCTTCTGGTCTTTGCTGGATACATACTTGATCGAGTTGCGGATCTGATGCACCACGCAGGTCTGAACCTCGGTCTGTGGGTAAATGCTGGCAATGGCTTCGGCAAAGCCCTTGAGGTTGTCGATGCAGGCGATCAGGATATCGGCTACTCCCCGCTGCTGCAGGTTGGTGAGCATCCCTAGCCAAAAGTTGGCACCCTCGCATTCCGAAACATACATCCCCAGCAGATCCTTTCGCCCCTCTGAATTGATGCCCAAAATATTGTATACGCACCGGTTGATGACCCGACCTTCTTCTTTGACCTTGTAGTACATGGCGTCCAGCCAGACGATGCAATACAGCGGCTCCAGGGGCCGGCTCTGCCATTCTTTTACCAGGGGGATGACCTTATCGCTGATCGCCGTGAGCGTGGCCGCTGATATCTCGGTATCGTACATCTCCTTGATGTGGGCAGCGATATCCCCGAAGCTCATGCCATGTCCGTAAAGTCCAATGATCTTGTTTTCCAGGCTTTCAGCCAGAATCGTCTCCCGCTTTTTGACGATCTGCGGCTCAAAACTGGCTGCCCGATCCCGGGGCGTCTCCAGATCGATGGTGCCATCCACCGTCTTAAGCTTCTTGGAGGTCTTGCCGTTTTTCCGGTTCCCGCTGGCGCGCTCCTATTCATCGAGGTGATTCTCCAACTCACCTTCCATGGCCGCTTCCAAAATGTCCTTTAACAGTGGGGCGAATGCTCCATCTTTGCTAAAGAGCGACTTCCCGGAACGGAGTTGTTCCAGGATCTTTTTCTTGATCGCTTCGTACTCGAATTTGTCTTTTTTCCCATAAAAAAATGTATTAAAGGTCTTGATTTTTTAACCTTTGCCACAGTTTATTTTACAGTCTCTCAAAAAGCTAAACTTTATCGAGAAAATTTACCGATTCTTTCTGCTGGCGCTGGCTTCCGCGGATGATCCGTAACCATTCGGTTCTCGACGTGTCTGGACGTGTACGCCAATATTCTATTTTTGCTTTGTGATCAATTTCACGTAGCTCTTTGACTATTGGCGGATCGATGATTGGCTGAAGATAGCCATCTCCGGCAAGGCTTATTCGGCAGCATCTGCAGTAGCTCCGGCCGTTTCCAGTTCGTTCATTCTAGCTTCTAATGCGTTTATTTGCTGCTCTTGATCTCCCACCAGCTTTTCAAGCAACTGGACCCTGCCTTCGTATTTCTCCACCAACTTGCCGGCGGTGTCTTCAACTTGAGTGACTGAGGTCTGAAGATGCCGATATCCCTCCACCTGTTCCCGATAGTTTTGCAGCTGTTCGGCTTGCAGCTTAGTAAGTTCATGTAAGGTCAGATTTTCCTTTTGAAGGACAGCAATCAGGACATCCCTATCGATAGTACGACTACGTGTATCTAAATCCAGCCAACGACGGCTTTGAATTGTACCAGGGTATCGACGAATATATGACCTACCACAACGAGAAGACCCATCATACAACCCGGCAATCGCCCAACAGCCGATACCAGGAACCGATAAAAAAAGCAGCCTGACGACCTATGAAAATGATCAGTTCTTAACTTAACAACCTGGCCCTTTGGTCCTAAAGGGGAGTATTATAATAAGCAATCCGCCGACCTACAAACCGAGCTGTTCCGTCTTCCTGAACACGACAACCAAGGTGGTCCCGAACAATACCTATAACTAATCTCTCAATTTTAAAAACATCCCCGTAGGATGAATCATCAAAGTACATTGGAGCAATTTCAGCAACTCAAACTATTTTGCATGGCCCAACGCTACGAAGCCATCCTGAACCTTCCGGTACAGAAACTGCCCGAACTACACAGCATCGTCGCCAATCTGGCTGAAGCAGAAACCAACTATCGGATTCACCAGCGAACCCAGTTATATTTACGCCTATCCAAGTTGCGGTGCAATACTGTACCCGAGCACATCAACTGTTCTGCTGACCGCGGCATTACAAAAGCCGAACTGGCGACTCTCGCCGACGGCTCCTTTATCCAAAGAGCGGAAAATTTACTGATCACCCCCGCGACCGGCGTAGGCAAATCTTACCTGACCTGTACCGTAGGGCGGCAAGCCTGTATGCTAGGCTTCCGAACTTTATATTACTCCATGAACAGGCTGATCGAGGCCCTCGCCGCTGCGCGGCTGGATGGGTCCTATCTCAGGTGGATCAATCAGATCGCCAAAATGCCTTTCTTATCCTGAACGACTTCGGATTAAAATCCCTGAATCATGACATGAAACTAACCCTCCTGCAGATCCTGGAAGATCGCTTCGCTAAAGGCGCCACCATTATCACCGCCCAACCGCCCATCGCCAAATGGCACGAATACATCAATGAACCCACCATCGCAGACGCGATCTGCGACAGATTGACAGCAAACGCTCACAGGATAGAATTGAAAGGCGACTCGTTCAGGAAAAGGAAAAACAACTAAATTTGAACCAGCTTATACGTCTCCTCTCTAGTGGTATACTTTCTCCGAAATCTCCACCCTCAACTCTGTGCAGAACATCTTGTGCCTTATTTATCAGAAGGGGCGTGGAAAAAAGGACATCCGGTTTGTACTGCAAGGCTATGCTGACTGAAAAGTCCTGCCGGGAAAGCTCCTCGTCGCTAAGCATGGAAATAAACTCGTGCAGATCCAACTAATAAAACCGGCATACCCGTAGCGCCATCACCAAACTCAGGTCGCGCTGATCCCGCTCGATCTTTAAATAAGTCGAGTTGGATGTCTTCAATGCCTTATGCAGTTCCGGCTTGCTAGGCTTATATTGTTCCATTAACCGGGCAAGTACCTGGCCCACAGTGCCCCTTTGGTCAGAAATGGATGGATACATATACTCAAATATTCTCCCACCCGAAGATCGAGCTTTTTTACGTCAAACCCTTCCATACAATATCCCCAGTATCACCCCCTCCAGACCCATACGGCATTTTTATTCAAAAACAATGCTGGGGGCAGTTAGAGGTTTACTTCTGGCAAGATAGAAGAGGATATTTTAGAAGCCCTTGACAATGGACCCCCCCGCAGGAAAATGGGCGTCCTTGTTGAAAAAGCGGCTCCATTTCTTTTGAGGGATGGAGCCGCTATGAACTTTACGCGTTATTCGCCCGCCGCAGCGATGACCGGCACAGATGTTAAGCCTGCAGCAGTTTTGCAATAGAAGCTTAATTGAGAGTTGTAGCAGGTGCCACCAACGCTCGATGCCGTAGTAGCTGTGTACGTCGTTAAGGTAGTAGTACCCACAATGCTAGTTTGGAAGCCCCCTGTGCAGACAGCGGAACCACCGCTAACAGTAGTGGTGCAAACGAATAATTTCCCTGTAAACTTGGCCGTTTTGAAAGCGAGTGCGCCGCCGACTACACCGACGATGGCAATGGCCATCAACATAATTTTTGCTTTTTTCATAAAAAAGATGCTTTTTAGGATCAAAAAGCTAAACTTTACTAAGATAAAGATGTGCCTACTCTTTTCTGCTGGTTTTCGGCTTCCCCAGTGATTGTCAGGTTTCAGCTGACTGGTCTTACCTCTTTCTTCGAATGGTCCGATGCACCGGTCCATAGGATGGAAAAGAGTACCGCCAATCCCGTGAGATAGCGGGCATGAGGCGGATTTGGCTGTGCCGACTGATCAGGTCGACACAGTTCTTTGCGCAAGAGGCGTTTTATTCTGAGACGCTCGATTTGAGCGTTGAAATTTCCATTTTACCGGCAAAAAGGTCTTTTAGATGCTTTTGTCTATCATACACAGCGAGATAAGGTACGCCTATCGTATTGAAATAGTTGCCAAAAAAATCCGCCGAATCCCTTCCTAATGTGATATTGGGATAGTTTTCCAAGTGATATGTCTTTTGCCAGCTCATCATATCCGGATAGGTCGCGGTAGTGAGCAGATAAAAGCGCACCTTACTGAAAGAAGCCATATTCTTGAGGATATCGGCAATCTCTGCTTTGGAATAAGGGCAATACGGGCCAAAATAAAACAGCACCACAGGTTGACCGTTTGGAATCCGGACAGTACTAAATTTTGTAATACTATCGGCTAACAATAAATTAAAAGTGGGCAGCGGCTTTCCTTCCAGTCCGGTATTTACCCTATTAGGATTGGAACAACCAGCGAGGCTAACCAACAGCAACAGGTTGATGATATGTTTCATTGTGTGTCGTTGACGATTGAGTAGAATTAGGAGAGATGCTTTTCCGACCGATATAATCTAAAAGCAATACAGTAAAGGCAAGGGTAAATGACAAGGGAAAGAGCTGATAGCGGAGTACAATGGGAGAAGCTAAAACGCTGAAAGCCATGTTAGCCAACCAAATAATCACTATCAAGAAAAGGGCTCTACGAAATAGAATATTCGCGTCATGGAAGCCATTCAACCATGAAAATGCAATAAACGAGAGTAAGAATAATAAGTTGGTGACGGCTAGAGCAACGGGAAAAGTGCTAGCGATAGGCAATTCCTTGGCTGTCGCATGGACTTTCCTGGTCTTGTAGTGAAACCAGAAGCGCGCGATTTCATCGATGGAGTCTTTACCCATGTTGTACGAGTGCAGAAATTCTGGATCAGGAGTATAATAGCGGACGATGTTGGGCCAAAGGAAATGGCGTATATAACCTGCGGGATGCTGGCGGATAAGCCAACTGCCATAGGCTGCATATAGCGGACCCATGGAAGCCCATCTGGTGATGAAATCGGTCGTGCTATCTGTCGCCCACTTTTGCGCAAGGTATTCTTTAAGTGGGGCTTTCTCATCCCACAGGTAGTAGGTGCCTAGCTCTTTATCGGGACGGTCAGCTAGTCGTTTGATCGAATCCATATGACGGTCAACCACGCGTTGTAAAGGTTGGAATACGGTAGGAACTAGTTTTGCTGAATCGGGATGACTTGAATGGGCATAGGCGTAAAGTGCATTGCTGGCAAGCTGCCAACCGCCGAAGGCGGCGAATTGTGCTGTCCCAGTGATTTTCCGGTAATGGTATGCAGATTGCCCGATGGATCCGCCTACAAGAACCATGATGGCGGCATATCCAATTAGCTTGGTTTTTAAAGGTAATACTGTAAGAGCTATGCAAGCAATACTAACGAAAGGATAGTAAAGGGCATTGTAACGGACCATAATCGCCAGGACTAAGACAACGGCATGACGTATAAGCAAGTTGCGGGACGGGCGCAAGGTGATGGTAAACAGTTGTCCCAACCAAATGAGACTAAGAGCAGTGAAAAGAGCATCGCTGGCAATGAAATTGCTGATGAGTGGCGACAGTGGATTGGCGACACAGCAAATTAAAATTATTCGAAAAGTCCGCTTCGACGGAGACAACCAATAGCGAAGTGTGAATAGAAAGTATAGAAGGCTAGCCTGCAACAGAATGTATTGAGCAAAGACGAGTGCGGTATCGGATCGGGTGAAGCTACTGAAGAGACGTAAAAACATGGAATACCCTATTGGCCAAATATTGATTGACTGATTGCTGTATGCTGCATCCAAGTATGAGTAGGAATCCGGAAGGAAGTTGGGGAAGGGGTACAAGACTTTAAGCCATACGAAAGCAATGATGGAAATGATAAACGTAAGAAATATCGATAAACGATTTTCCCGATCCTGCCAGACCCAATTTTTGAAGGGACTCAGGTTGTGCTGGAGATTCATGGCTTTTGTGTTTTGATGTTAGTAGTAAAGGCGGCTTTCCAGATGGATTCCAGCAGTAGCAAAGCCGTCGAGATATAGATGAGTACAGGAAATAGCTGGTAGCGAAGCGTGATGGGCGAAGCATAGACGCTGAACCCAAAATTAGCAATCCAAAGGCCCACGACCAGCCAGACGGTGTGTTGCAAGCGATCGGATCCTTTTAAGCCTTTGAGGACGAGGAAAAAGAGAGTACTGATTAAAAAAATTACATTCAGGGTACCAATCAGGATGGGAAACCAATTGAGCGCAGAGACATTGAAATCTTTAAAAAGAGTTTTGACCTTTCGGGTTTTCCAATGAAACCACATTTGGGCTATGGGGGTAACACTATCGATTCCCATATTATAGTTTTCCAGAAATTCCAAGGGTGGTGTATAATACTTTATGGCGTTAGGCACTAAATAATGGGACAAATACGCTGATGGATAGGTGCGGATAAGCCAGTTGCCATATGCGGTATACAAAGGCGCCATCATGGCCCATCTTTTTAAGATCTTTGCTGTGCTGTCTTTTTTAAATTGCGAATTCATATATATATTTAGAGGAGAGCGGGGATCCCACATGTAGACGGTGCTGGCTACTAGCATTGATTCCGGATGTTTCCTGACATCCCGCGTAGAGTCGAAGTACGTTCGAACCATTCCATCCAACTGCTGGAATCGAGCCGGTGGCGTAATGCGATTTTGGGAATCGACATAGCGGTAAGCATACATGGCGTTATTGGCAATTTGCCAGCCACTAAAGGGTGTAAACTCGCGGATACCCACAAAGTCTTTATACCGGCTGCTAATGAATACCATGAATAAGCCGATGAGCAGGAAACTGCCAGAGATAGCTGCGAGCTTTTTCCAGACCTGCTGTTTTGACAACGCGAGGCCGATAGCACCCACCAAGGGATAAAACAAGGCGTTGTAGCGAACCGTAAAGGCCATAAACAGGATGAGGGCCTGAATAACGAGCAGCCTGTTGGTAGGTCGGTGGAGGATCCACAATAAGAGTGTGAACCAGGTAATACTAAGGGGAATGAACAGGTCGTCGCTAAGTATATAATTGCCCAGGTAAAGGAATACGGGATTGAACACAACAAACGCGAGCAAGACGCATTGTACTAGTTTGCCCGGCCGGTAGAAATAAAAGCAACTGAACAGGAAAAATAGCGAACTGACCTCGAGCATGAGATACTGGAAGGCTACCAGTGCTAAATCCGAAGTCGTGAACACGCTGAAGATGCGCAGGAATTTGGAATAACCGGTGGGGTAGGTGTTGATATCGTAATTTCCTAAGGCTGTATCCAGATATACATAGGAATCACCGCTAATGAACCCGGCCAGGGGGTAAAAGTGTTTGAAAATAGCGAATAGTAAAATGATGGCGATGCCGGCAGTCCAAAGAAAAACTTGATTCCAGCGGTTTTTGAACAAATAATCTTTAAAGCTTTCTTGCAACGCTGGCGCTGCTACGGAAGCGGCTCGGTTGGACACCTCCGGATCGGACTGCGTCTTTTCCTCGTGGTATTCCTGTTCGGTGTTAATGTTCCAGATATTGGATTTAGAACGAGTGCCGTCACAAATATTATCGACAGCTACCATAGCCGTGAGCATGGAATGATCGGCGTTATTATATTTGTGCATGCCATTACGGCCGACGAGGAAGAGATTTTCGAAGGTATCGGTGTAAGCCCGGATCTGATCGAATTCATTGTAGGTGCCGAAATAAGCCGGGTAAGTCTTTTCCATTCGACGGACCGTGCTGTCGAGGACATCCTCCGGGCTTGCAAGGTCCATTTGCTGTAACTCCCGGATAGCGAAACGCTGGATGGCTTCATCGGACTCGGCCCAGAAGGCGTCGCTTTTGTTGCAGAAATACTCCATGCCGATCCAGGTAGTATTGGGATCCTTGATCATGCCGCCGCCCCAATTGTTATAGATCATCAGCCTGCCGACTTTCACGTCCCGTTCCTGGATATAGATCCAGTTGTCTTTGAGCTCGATGGTCTTTCCAGACGTGGATAGCTTTTTGAGCAGAATGCCGACATTGATGAAGTCTCGATACTGAAGTCCCGCGGCGATCTCGCGAACTTTTTCGGGTACGGACCAACCCATTCCGGCAACGAGTTCCTGTACAGGCATGGTCGAAAAGAAGTAATCGCCTTCCCAAGCCCCGCTTTGACCGGTTTGTGAATTAATGGTGATCACAGATTGAACTGAGCCATCCTGCGTGTAAATCTTTTGGACGTCCTGGTGCATATAAATCCTGCCGCCCATGGCCTCCACTTGCCTGGCGACTTCTTCCCAAAGGGAACCCGGTCCGTATTTCGGATATAGGAACTGTTCGATTAGGCTGGTCTCGGTGCCTTTTTGCGAAAGATCGCCTGTTTTCTTTTTTCGCAGGCTTTTCACGGCGCCAGCAATGGCCTTACTGAGTGAGACACCTTTGATCCGCTGGGCGCCCCACTCGGCGGAGATCTGGCTGGGTGCGATGCCCCAGACCTTTTCCGTATAGTCCTTGAAGAAAAGGAGATAGAGCTGCTTGCCGAATTTATTTATAATGAAATCTTCGAGTGAAGTCTCAGGTTTACGGGGGAAGAGCCGGATCCATAGGAAAGATATAAGGATGCGAATGGTGCGAATGGGTCCCAGCGCCTTTAATGTGTCGATAGACAGCTGGATGGGGTAAGCGAAGAATTTGCGCAGGAAGTAAATCCGCGTCAAGCGCTGGATCACCAGCATGGTTTTGTTCGGGTCTTTGGGGGCTGCAGCAGGAGTGATAGTACGCGACTTATTCTGATAGCTGATGGTTGTTTCGTTTTGAGTACCTGGTTCCAACGGCATCATTTTGAGCCACCAGTCCATTACACGGTCCGATTTCGAGAAGAAACGGTGCGGACCCATGTCCATGCGATTACCTTTATAATTCGTGGTTCGGGAGATACCGCCGATCTCGCCAGATTTTTCCAGTATTATGGGAATGATGTCGGTGCGTTGCAAGAGTTCGTAGGCGGCGGTTAAACCAGCCGGTCCCGCCCCAATGATGATGGCTTTTTTGGACATGCGAATGCTATTTGTTGGTTAGACAATACGTAAGGAAGTAAG
>JAICXZ010000096.1 GCA_025934475.1 Mucilaginibacter sp.
ATAAAGGAATATTGTTTTGGTTGATTAAGTTGATTGAGTTAAGTGGTTGAGTAAGTTGAATGATCGAAAACAACTCATTTAACTTATTTATAACATAATCAACTTACTCCAACTCAATCAACTTAATCAACTAACTTTGCAACATGTGGCACGAAAATATTCTCGAAACCATTGGCAACACGCCGATGGTGAAACTCAATAAAATAGTTAAAGGCATACCTGCTACGGTTTTGGCCAAATTGGAAACCTTTAATCCTGGCAATTCGATCAAAGACCGTATGGCGATCAAGATGATTGAGGACGCCGAAAAAAATGGATTACTTAAGCCGGGAGGGACAATCATAGAAGGCACCTCGGGAAATACAGGGATGGGGCTTGCCATCGCTGCCGTAATCAAGGGTTACAAATGCATTTTTACAAGTACTGATAAGCAGTCGAAGGAGAAGTTTGATGCGCTGCGTGCTTTTGGCGCTGAGGTGATCGTTTGCCCTACCAATGTTGATCCTGAAGATCCGCGTTCTTATTATTCCGTTTCTTCCAGATTAGAAAGGGAGACGCCCAACTCATGGAAGCCTAATCAGTATGATAATCTCTCAAACACCCAGGCGCACTATGAAACTACTGGTCCAGAGATTTGGGAACAAACCGAAGGTAAGATTACGCACCTTGTAGCTGGGGTGGGTACAGGTGGTACCATATCGGGCATCGCCAAATACCTGAAGGAAAAGAACCCTAACATTAAGGTTATCGGCATTGATACCTATGGCTCGGTGTTCAAGAAATATAAGGAGACAGGCGTATTTGATAAAGACGAAATCTACCCATATATCACCGAAGGCATCGGCGAAGACTTCCTGCCCCAAAATGTTGATTTCAGCCTGATCGATCATTTCGAAAAAGTAACCGACAGGGATGCAGCGCTGATGACACGCGAAATAGCTTTAAAAGAAGGCATTTTTGCGGGAAACTCCACAGGCTCGGCGGTTGCGGGTTTATTGCAGCTAAGGGCTTGGTTCAAAGAAGGGGACGTAGTTGTTATCGTTTTCCCTGATCACGGCTCCCGCTATATGGCCAAGATGTACAATGAGGATTGGTTGCGTGAACGCGGATTCCTGAAGGATGAAAAGCTGACCGCCCGCGACATCATCAAAAAGAAGGAGCGCCAGGACATTATTACTATTGATTGCGAGAAGAGTGTGCTGGAAGCTATTAATGTCATCAAATCGCTTAACATATCCCAGATACCGGTTACACAAAAGGGCATGGTGATTGGTAAAGTGACCGAAAGCGATATTCTTGACGCTCTGCTCGATAATCCGGCGCTCAAATCTTCCCCGGTGCAAAGTATTACCACAAAACCGTTCCCATTTGTTGATCTGAATGCATCGATCGACAAAATATCGTCCATGATCAATAGGGATAATATTGCAGTATTGGTTGAGGATGATAAGGCCAATATCGAGATCATCACCCAATACGATATTATTAATGCGATATCCGGATAGGTGAGAGGTAAAAGGCGAAAGGTAAAAGGTGCTTTGTCAAATGCAAGGCACCTTTTTATTTGATACACCTATTTCTGGCTATAGGCATTTGTCACACCTTTTTCAAACTTTACCTAATGACACAATAAAGAATCGGCTTTAGCACCTTATTCTCTAGCTTCGCCTAAGTGTTAATTTAGGGTTTAATGAACGTTAATTTTAGATTAAGCGAATACAGGCTGCTTATCTATCGAATCTTATTAGGTTACCTCTTTTATTTTATAGCACGGGTGCTTTTTTTTGCCTTCAATACCCATTTATTTGCCGTTAATGGTATTGGGGCTTTACTGCGGTTGTGCTATTACGGTATCGCCTTCGATACCACAGCATTGTTGTATATCAATAGCCTGTTCATCATTCTAAGCATCCTTCCGTTTACAATAAATGCAAAGCCGGGTTATCAAAAAGGGCTGACAATACTTTATTTCGTTACCAACCTGATCGCTTACGCAACCAATTTCGTCGATATCATCTACTATCGTTTCAGCCAGGTGCGATCAACAAGAGCTGCTTTGGATCTGCTTTCCGATGAGACCAATAAAAAGGCGTTATTGGCTCACTTTTCCTGGGCCTATTGGTATATCGTTTTACTTTATGTAGCATGCTGTGTATTATGGATTGCTTTATACCGGTTAGTGAAACCGGAATATAAGCCAATCCGTATTCGGCGTGCCTACTTTTTCTCTTCGGCTTTGATTGTGCCGCTTATCCTGTTGCTTATGGTGGGTGGTATCCGCGGTGATTTTAAGCATAGCACACGTCCAATTAATATGGTGGACGCCTATAGGCATGTAACCGTACCAAACCAGGGGGATATAATCTTAAATACGCCTTTTGCCATTTTCAGAACGCTGGGAAGTCACCAATTTAAGGTAGAGAATTGGGTTAGCCAATCCTACATTGATACCAATATCAAACCGATAAAGCAATATAATAGCCACCCCAAAGTGAGACCCAATGTGGTGATCATCATTCTTGAAAGTATGGCCAGGGAATATTGGGGCAGTATGAACAGGGGTGCCAATATTCCGGGCTTTAAGTCCTATACACCATTCCTGGACTCGCTTTCTGACAATAGCCTCATCTTCACCAATGCATATGCTAATGGCCGGCAGTCTATTCACGCCATGTCGTCCATTCTGGCTGGCATTCCATCCTTTCAAACTGCTTTTACCTCGTCGCCTTATGCCAAGCAACAGATTCAGTCGGTTGTTTCTATTTGCGACACTTTAGGCTATCAGACCTCCTTTTTTCACGGGGCAGCTAATGGCTCTATGGGTTTCCTGGGTTTTGGCAATATCCTCGGCTATCAAAAATACTTTGGCCGGACCGAATATGCCAATGAACACGATTTTGATGGCATCTGGGGTATCTGGGACGAACCCTTCTTCCAGTTTATGGGACGAACTTTAAGTGAGCAGAAAAAACCTTTTATGGCGACGTTGTTTACTTTGTCATCGCATGATCCGTTCAGGATACCAGATAAGTGTAAGTCTCATTTCACAGGTGGCCCACTGCAAATTCACAAATGCGTACAATACACGGATAACTCGCTGCGGCAATTTTTCAACTATGCCAAAACGCAGCCCTGGTATAGTAATACGATTTTTATCATCACGGCCGATCATACCAGCCAAACTTACTACCCCGAGTATAGCAAACCAGTTAATCGTTTTGCGGTGCCTATCTTATTTTACAGCCCCAACCTGGAATATAAGTTGAAAGGAATGCGAACAGATATGGCTTCGCAAATGGATATCTATCCATCAATAGTTGATTTAATTGGTTATAACAAACCGTTCAGGTCATGGGGTAGAAGTTTGATCAGTGATCTGCCGAATGAGACGCCGCGTGTGATCAACTCGCCAGGTACTGTTTACCAGTTTATGGAGGGCGGCTATATTTATTTGTTCGATGGCAGCCAGTTTACTGGGATATTTGCAGCCTCGGACAAGGGCCTGCTGAAAAATCTTTTGCATAACGCACCGAATGCCGATATGCAAAAAGGCATGCTGGATTGTAAAGCGCTAATACAGGACTACAACGCTAAAATCGTCAATAAGAAATTGTCCGCTCCGAAGCTTTAATCACCATTTTTTAAATATTACAAACACCGCCAGCACAATAAGGCAAAAACCAACCAGGTGGTTCCAGGCTAGTTTCTCAGTTTTGAAAAACAGCGTTGTGAATACTATAAATACCGTAAGCGTTATGGCCTCTTGTATGGTCTTGAGTTGAACCAGGCTGAATGGGCCGCCGGTTTCTGCAGAACCAGCGCGATTAGCTGGTACCTGGAAAACATATTCAAAAAAAGCGATGCCCCAGCTGATGAGGATAATCGCAAAAAGCCCCAGGCTTTTGCCCCAATCATATTCTTTGAATTTCAGGTGTCCATACCAGGCAAACGTCATAAACGTGTTGGAGATTATAAGGAAGATGACAGTCTTTAATCCGCGCATAAAATAAAATTTGGCTCAAAATAGCAATATACACTGTATCGTTTAAACAATATCATTTGCACATCCTTAACGCTGCTCAAGGCGTTTTTGCGCCAGCTCTTTCTGATAGATGTTATTTAATTCAGGCTTCGGATCCACTATCAGAAATATCGCTGTGCCTTTTTCCCTCGCCCAGGGTGATTCGACTTCGCCCAGTTTGGTGTATTTCCCAATAAACGGAGCGAGTCGTTTTGTGACATTTCCGCCACCCTCGTCGTCAACATAGATAATGTATTTGGCGCTCAGGGTATCAGGCGCCCAAAGTGTAAAGCTGCTGTTTAAACTAGCAACCTCGGGCAGGTTATATCGTTTTCCGTAATGATAGACCGCGCCGGCCTCGCCGTAATTGTCAGCATATATTTGCGCATGTTTTTGTTGGTCGGGAGTAAGGCTTTTATAGGCTTTTACCACTTTTTCGCCCATCTCATCCCAGCCGAACATGTCGGCATAATCTTGCGATAGCGGGTGTTCCTTTTGGTCCTCCCATTTAGGAGAAAAGTGTAAGGATTTAAATACCGCGAGCGTTTGATTTAAGGAGAGTATAGGTAAGGCCAATGGGAGTAAAATAAGGTTTGGCAATGTTAAAAATGTCAAGGCAGCTGCCCGAAACGCCACATGTTTTGTTTTTAGCCATTGGTCAAAAAAATACCCCCCGGCGGAAAATAGCATCGGATAGGCTCCGAATATGTAGTAACTTTTGCCGTTCATTTCGAGCAAGAAGATGAACACAACGATATACCCTAGGGCCAGGAATCGGTATTGCGCCAGTTTCGATGAAAACAATAGGGCCAATAATCCTGGCAACCAAACGAAGAGGGCGACGCCATTCACCAATAATTGCTGCGTTATAAAATCAGATGGTTTAATGTATTCAAGTTGCTGAGTACGCAGCTTATTCATGTGCGTCACCAACGGCAAGTGGTGTTTGAACTGCCAGACGATATTGGGCAGGAAAATCAGTAGCGCAATCAGTGCGGCGAAAAGGATATGTTTGCTCCACAATACTTTGCGTTGTTTGGTCAAAAGAAGTGCGATGATTATAGCGAAGGCAAAAAACGCCATAGTATATTTCGTCAGCAGGCCTACTCCTATCACAACCCCGATCAAATAGATGTAGAAAGCATTACTTGTGTTGATGTACCTGACAACCAAATAAGCTGTTAATAACCACCAAAGCTGGTCGAATACTACCGGCTGAAACAAATAACCGCTTGCTGCAAATGCCGGCGAAAATATAATTGCAAGGCAGGCCAGCGCAATTCCGAATTTTCCGCCGCCGAACTCAATCACCAATCGCCCGGTGAACCAAATGATCAGACCGCTGAAAAGAGTACTGAATATGCGCGTTGCGAATACCGAGTCGCCAAAAATGGTTGTTGAGATTTTGGCAAGAAGCGCAATAAAGGGCGGAACCTCTTTAAAGCCCCAGTCTAAATGATCGCCAAGCGCAAGGTGCAAAAGCTCGTCACGCTGAAAACCAAAATGCCCGATTGCAAATAGGTTAAGTACTATCTTAATTGCAACAAAAATAAGGATAAAGCCGGTATGGCTTTGATCGCTGTTTCGAGTGCTGTTCAATGGGAAAGGTTTTGATAAAGATAGGCATTTGAAGGATAAAGGTGAAAGGTCAAAGGCGAAAGGTTCTTGGACATTAATATCGAATATTGAATGCCGAAGTACTTCGATATTCATTATTCAAGATTCGATGTTCGATATTAATTGTGTTGTGGTCAAGCCAAAGCCTTTTACCTTTATCCTTTTACCTTTCACCTTTATCCTTTCACCTCAATTTTAAATCCTCTTTATATCGGCTCCTAAGGCTCTCAGCCGTTCGTCTATATGCTGATAGCCACGTTCTATCTGTTCGATATTATAGATGGTGGATTTGCCTTGTGCAGATAGCGCAGCTATAAGCAGCGATACCCCGGCACGAATGTCAGGGGAGGTCATCGAGATGCCTCTTAGTTGTACCTGCTTATCGAGGCCTATCACAGTAGCGCGATGTGGATCGCAAAGAATGATTTGCGCACCCATGTCGAGCAGCTTGTCTACGAAGAAGAGACGGCTTTCAAACATTTTTTGATGTATCAATACCGATCCCTTTGCCTGTATGGCAACCACAAGTACGATGCTGAGCAAGTCGGGTGTGAAGCCCGGCCACGGCGCATCAGCGATGGTCATGATGGAACCATCGATGAAAGTCTCGATCTCGTAATGTTTTTGGGCCGGGACGTAAATATCGTCACCACGGCGCTCCAATTTAATACCTAAGCGTTTAAAGGTATCTGGGATGATGCCCAGCTCGTCGTAATGAACATCTTTAATGGTGATCTCAGATTCGGTCATCGCCGCAAGGCCTATAAATGAACCGATTTCGATCATATCTGGCAGCAAACGGTGTTCCGTACCTTTAAGTTCCGAAACGCCTTCTATCGTAAGCAAATTAGATCCTATGCCGCTGATCTTTGCTCCCATGCGGGTAAGCATTTTGCAAAGCTGCTGCAGGTAAGGTTCGCAGGCAGCGTTATAAATAGTTGTCGTACCTTTGGCCAGCACAGCTGCCATCACCACGTTGGCCGTACCGGTTACAGAAGCTTCGTCCAGCAAAATATAGGTACCTTTCAGTTGGGATGCGTCTACATTAAAGAAGCCGCTATCTGCGTCATAATCAAATTTTGCACCCAGTTTTTCAAAGCCCAGGAAGTGGGTGTCCAATCTACGACGGCCAATCTTGTCACCACCCGGTTTAGGAATTGCAGCTTTACCAAAACGTGCCAGTAGCGGGCCAACAATCATAACCGAACCACGCAAACTGCCGCCCTTATTTCTGAAGGTTTCCGACTGAAAGAAATCGAGGTTGATATTTTTCGCTTCGAAGCTATAGGTATATAATCCGAGACGTTCTACGGTAACGCCCATATCGCCAAGAAGCTCAATGAGTTTGTTTACATCCTTGATGTCAGGGATATTACTGATGGTCACTTTCTCGCTGGTCAGTAGAACCGCCGATATAACCTGCAAAGCTTCGTTTTTGGCGCCCTGGGGCACTATTTCGCCCTTCAAAGGCTTGCCGCCTATAATTTCAAATGCGTTATTCATAGTTAGCTTTCGAGTCGATAGTTAATGGACCATAGTCCATGGTTAACGCTCCAAAGTTGATAAAAAAATATCACTATGGACCATCGACTTTGGACTATCGACTATTAAAATTAAAACTTGCGGCCACCGCCGGTATTGCGGTTGCGATTGTTTTGATTATTGCGCTGGTTGTTGTTATTGTTTTTGCCGCGATTGTTTTGGTTATTGCTTTTGCCGCGCTGATTTTGGTTGGGATTGCTCGATCGGAACTCTACCTTGTTCAGATTGATATTCTCCTCAAGTTTTAATTCACCACCCGACATTTCGCGCAGGTCTGCCAGGATGCTTTCATCAGCAACTGAATCCTTATTCCACTGTACGTATGCCATCTTCATAAAATTGGCAATGGCATGCACCATGTGGGCACGGCGCTCAGGCTCCTCGATGGATTTTGCTTTTTCCATCATCAGCTCGATGGTTTTGCCATAGTGTTTATAGCGGATGCGCTGGTGCGGGTATTTTAAGCGCTCGGGCTTAATGTGGATGGCCTCGATAGACGGCTTTGGATATGGTGAATCAACGTCGATTTTAAAATCGGAAATGATGTGGAGGTGGTCCCACAATTTGTGCTTAAAATCGGCCACATCGCGCAGATGCGGATTCAAAAAACCCATCAGGTCAATCACAACCTGCGCATAGCGGTTGCGTTCTTCTTTAGTTGGCAGTTCTACAATGTACTTCACCATGTTTTGTACATTACGGCCATACTCTGATAATATCAGTTTATTCCTGGTGGAATTATAATCAAACGGTTTTGATGGTTCTATTCCCATACAATCAATATTTTAAAAATGAAACCTGCCTGCCGTCAGGCAGGGCTATAAACTAAAATTAGCGCAGATCCCGTTGATCGCTCGCCGGGCGGCTAAAGTTGAATTGTTATTGAAGTAACACAAAGATAGTATTAATGTTGTAAAGTTGAAATGTTGTAATGTTTTTGATTGCCGGGCATTGGGTTACATTCAAATTGGTCTATATAACCGCTTTCGTTTTATTTGTCAGCGGAATCTTAACTTTACAACTTTGCAACATTACAACTTTCCAACTAAAACATTGAAACCAATAACGATAACCCATACAGAAATATATCGCTTCAGCATACCAATGGAGCCATTTACTATCGCTACCGGTACGATGGA
>JAICXZ010000142.1 GCA_025934475.1 Mucilaginibacter sp.
CACCGGACAGATAATTGATTTCGCCAATTTTGTGTGGATGAGTATTTAGTTCTATCTTAGTTTTGATCAGAACTTTAAAACCAATCATCGTCATGGACATGTTTCAAAATAACCCCTATGCGGCCCTTCCGGGAGTAACGCCCGAAGAGTTGGGGTATATACAACAAGCTTTATCGCAGCTGACGGAAAATCAGCAGAAGTTTTTTTACATGAATTACACAGGTAAAAGAAAAAATCCGCAGGATATATTAATATTTACCATTATCGGCTTCTTCGGTGTTGCCGGTATCCAGCGTTTTGTGCTGGGGCAAACCGTGATGGGTATTCTTTACCTGTTTACTGCGGGCTTTTGCTGGATAGGCACTATTGTTGACCTTGTGAATAACAAGTCGCTTACGCTGGAGTACAACCAAAGTATGGTGTACGAAAGCTTCCAGATGGCTAAAATGACCAACTAATTTACCATGGATCACCAGGTGGCCAAATACCTGATACTGATAGGCGGCGCTATATTGGTATTGGGTATTTTTATTTACTTTTTTGGCGGAAGCCTCAAGTGGCTCGGTCATCTGCCGGGAGATATTCGCATTGAGCGCGAAAATTTCCGTTTCTATTTTCCCATCACTACCCTGCTGCTTATTAACTTGTTGATTTTTTTGATCTTCCGTATATGGAAGTGGTTCAACTAGTCGTTAAATTTACGATTCATTAAAACCAATAAATCTCTGTTGTCTCTGCGAACATCTTTGCGCTTTCTATGGTTATTTTACCGTGGAGGGTTGCAAAGAGACAGAGATTGATTCATAAACTATGAAAGACATTAAAATTGCTACGGCCCAATTCGAAAATAGAAGCGGCGACAAGGACTACAATCTCTCCGTTATCAGGCGTTTGGCGGCGAAGGCTGCTTCGCATGGAGCTAATGCCGTTGCGTTTCATGAGTGCTCTATAACCGGGTACAGTTTTGCCCGGCATCTGAACAAGGAGCAAATGCTGGACTTAGCCGAATTTATACCCGATGGACCAAGCATCCAAAAACTCACCAAGATTGCGTATGAGTATGATATCGCCGTCTTAGCGGGTTTATTCGAGAAGGACGCAGACGATAGGTTGTATAAAGCTTATGTATGTGTGGATAAGAACGGCCTGGTTGCCAAATTCCGCAAGCTGCATCCATTTATTAATCCCCATCTTACGCCCGGTAGCGAATATGTGATCTTCGATCTTTTGGGATGGAAATGCAGTATGCTGATCTGTTACGACAATAATATTATTGAGAATGTGCGCGCAGTGAAATTGATGGGAGCTGACATTGTATTTATGCCTCACGTTACCATGTGTACGCCATCAACGCGCCCCGGGGCTGGTTTTGTCGACCCCAAATTATGGGATAACCGCGAGGCCGATCCGACCACCCTTCACCAGGAATTCGACGGATTAAAAGGCCGCGCCTGGTTAATGAAATGGCTGCCGGCAAGAGCGTATGATAACGCAATATATGCCATCTTTTCAAATCCAATTGGTATGGACGATGACCAATTGAAGAATGGCTGTTCAATGATCATCGATCCATTTGGTGATATTATGGCTGAATGCCGCAGTTTTGATAACGAGGTTGCTATCGCATTAATTACGCCCGAGAAGCTAACGCAGGCAGGTGGCTATCGTTATCTCAAAGCCCGCAGGCCTGAATTATATGGTAATATTATCGCTCAGTCGCATCAATCCGAACAAAAAGTAGTGTGGATGAAAGAAGAATCGAACAAATAGCAATGAATTATACGAATTTTCAGGCGATACCATTCGTGTAAGTCGAGCCAATTCGTGAAATTCGTATCCTTATGAAACTGTCGCAACTCACATCTTATCTCGAAAGTCTCGCTCCCTTATCTTACCAGGAAGATTATGACAACTCCGGTCTGATTGTAGGCAATCCTGATAAGGAGGTTCATCAGGCGCTGTTATCGCTGGATTGCACCGAAGCTATTGTTGATGAAGCGATCGCCAAAGATTGCCAGGTGATCATTTCACATCATCCTATCGTTTTCCGTGGATTGAAGAAGCTGAATGGTAAAACTTACGTCGAGCGAGTTGTTGAGAAAGCGATAAAAAACGATATCGCCATCTACGCTATCCATACCAACCTGGATAATGTGGCCGACGGCGTGAATGCCAAAATCTGTGAAACACTTGAGCTAACCAATTGCCGTATCCTTGCCCCCAAAACAGGATTACTGAAAAAGCTGGTTACTTATGTGCCGCGGGACAAGGCTGAACAAGTGCGCAATGCCCTGTTTCATGCCGGTGCCGGCAATATCGGCAATTATAGCGAATGTAGTTTCAACGCCGACGGCACGGGAACTTTCAAGGGCGGCGAAGACACCAATCCCTATGTGGGCGAACCGGGCAAAAGGCATCATGAGGATGAGGTTAGAATAGAAACCATTTACCCAGCAGTACTGGAGAGCAAGTTGCTGATGGCGCTTTTCCTGGCCCACCCTTATGAAGAAGTTGCTTACGACCTTTATAATTTGACTAATCAGCATCAGCAAGTTGGCTCGGGTATGATTGGCGAATTGGAACAGGAGCTGACCGAGGAGGAGTTTTTGTTCGTTATCAAACAAAATATGGCGACCCGCGTCATCAGGCATACGGTATTGACCGGCAAGAAGGTGAAACGCGTAGCGGTATGCGGTGGCGCAGGGGGCTTTTTGCTAAAGCATGCCATAACGGCAGGCGCCGATTTTTTTGTAACCGCCGACTACAAATATCACGAGTTTTTTGATGCCGAAGGACGTATCGTTATAGCCGATATCGGACATTTTGAGAGCGAGCAATTTACGGCGCAATTATTGTATAATATAATTAGGAAAAAATTTCCTAACTTTGCCGTCCGTTTAACAGAAATTAATACCAACCCCATAAAGTATTTTATTTAATGGAACAAACCGTAGAACAAAAGCTAAAGGCTTTATACGAACTACAAACCATCCACACTAAGATTGACAAGATACGCCAGGTAAGAGGTGAACTGCCAATGGAAGTAGCTGACCTGGAAGATGATGTAGAAGGATTGGAGACCCGCATCCAAAAAATAAAAAATGAGCTGGATGATTTGGAAGATGATATCGTGACCCGCAAGAATTTGATTCGCGATGCGCAGGCCAACATCAAAAAGTACGAAACTCAGCTCAACGAAGTAAAAAACAATCGCGAGTACGACGCTATCACTAAAGAAATTGAGATCCAAGGTCTTGACATACAGGTGAGCGAAAAGAAGATCAAGGAATTTGGTTACGAGATCACAACCAAAACCCAGATCTTTGAAAAAGCGCAAGCTGACCTGGAAGGCCGTCGTGCTGACCTGGATGCTAAAAAAGCTGAGCTGGGCGCCATAGCGGCTGAGACCGAAAAGGAAGAAAACGAGTTGCTGGCTGAGGCAGATAAAGCTTCGCAAAGCATCGAGGAGCGTTTATTGACAGCGTATAGCCGTCTGCGTGGAAACGCGAAGAACGGTCTTGCTGTTGTAACAATCCAGCGCGATTCATGCTCAGGCTGCTTTAACCAGATTCCGCCTCAGCGCCAGTCGGATATACGCCAACGCAAAAAGATCATCGTTTGCGAACACTGCGGCCGTATCCTGGTTGATGAGCAAATGGCTCTGGAAGTAGAGACTGCTTAAGTTTTGCAAAAAGAAATAAATGTAAAGCGCTTCAACGAAGCGCTTTTTTTATGACACCGAAACCTGAAATTTATGGTACTACCTCTTACCTTTAGAACACTTGCGCTTATATCTGTTTTGTTTGTAATTGCCGGGCTATATTTTGTTTGGACCAGTTCACGTGAAAAGAAGGATTACGATCATGTAACGGGACACATAACCTACCTGGATAAACACTTGGGCAACCTTCCATTCAGCGATCCGGGTGATTACAGGTATATTCAAATAGAAAGCTACAATTATCCCTTTGAAGTCTATACAGCCGAACAGGGACCGAAAGTAGATAGTTTAAGAGTAGGTGATATCGTAACTGTTTATTACTATGAAAATAACTTTACGTACCGCGATCATATAAACCGTTTTCTCCAGTTTCTGGACAAGGATTCAAGGTCCTATTATAAAAGAAGCAATATTGGGAAAATTACCGGCTGGTTTATTATCGCCGGGGGTATTTTACTTGCTGGTCTTGGATATTTTCTTTACCAAAGGAAGAAGATAGTTTATTGAGGGTAGTTTAGATCAATTTCCATTCTCGACAATCACAATCTGTTGTGTTAATTTGATATGCACTACCTCAGTGTTTTTGTTCGGGTGCTTGATGGCACTAGCCAGGACGAAGCCGCCGTTATCAAAAGGCTTGCTGTCCGAATTGGTGAACCCGTTTTTCCTGTCGTTAAAGTACGCATTAACCGTGTTTTGCGAGGATCGGTCATAGTTAATTGTGTAAGTCCTGCTACTATCGGTTTTGGAATAACTGATACCCGAGATACTAACCTTTAACCCTGGGCAATAACGCGCAAGCTTGGTTTTGGCATCACTCATAAAGTTGCAGCCGATAGCTATAAAAAACATAGCCAGTATCGTGATGAATAGCTTGTGGGTTGGTTTATACATGGTTTAGAGGGTTTAGTATGGAAAGATAAGGAAATCCGTTTTAATCTCATCAATGCTCAAAATCGTGTTCAAAATAAACTCGTCTGCCTCCCCTTCTTTGGCACAAATAAACTAAAATCAAACTCTGGCATAACCCGGTCGCACATAAAGCGGTTGACCGACATGCGGAAAAGCTGGTGTATAGATTCGGCAATATTACCATCGCCGCCCATACGTCGTCCAAATTCGCTGTCATTGAGTTTTCCATCGTGGCACGCCTTGATCATATTTAAAACCTTTTCAGCGCGGTCAGGGAAAGCTTTATGTATCCAGTCGGTAAATATCTCGGCGATGCTCCCATTGAGCCTTACAATGGTAAATCCAGCGCCCTGGGCACCTCTGTCGGCAGCTGCCTTGATCACCGAAGGTATCTCATTGCTGTTCAGCCCCGGTATAATTGGTGCAACCATTATCCTAACAGGTATACCGTTCTCGCTTAATTTTTCAATAACAGCTAGTCTGCCTGTCGCCGTCACTGTTCGGGGCTCCAGCTTTTGCCGCAATTGCTCGTTAAGCGAATTGAGCGAAACATTCACATGAACTAAATTCATCTTGCCCATTTCACCCAAAATGTCCAGATCGCGAAGGATGAGGTTGTTTTTGGTGATAATACTCACAGGGTTGCGATATTTGAGAAATATCTGCAACAGAGAGCGGGTAATTTTTAGTTTGCGTTCCTGTGGCTGATAACAGTCGGTGTTGCCCGAAAGTAGCATTGACACGGGCTCATAATTCTTTTTATTGAGGTATTCTTCCAGCAATTCGGCAGCGTTTCGCTTCACAATGATCTTCCGCTCAAAGTCGAGTCCGGCGCTGAAGCCAAAGTATTCATGGGTATTTCGGGCGTAGCAATAGAGACACCCGTGCTCGCAGCCCTGGTAAGGATTGATGGAAAACATGTGCCACAAGTCGGGACTGTTTGACTCGCTGACAATCTTTTTGGGCGTTTCCTGGTAGATCTGTGTGGCCGAGTTTTCGAGCATAGGCTCGTCCAGGCCCTCGATGTGATCGAGCACATATTTATTCTTCAGGAACTTGTTGTGAACGTTGACTTGTGCCCCCCTGCCCTTAAAAAATTCGGGATTCTCCTCATGCGACATAATACAAATTTGCTAAAAATATTAGCAAATTATCATACATCAATCAATTTATTTTTTATGGCGTAAAGTACTAACCCTATGCGACTTTTGATTCCCAGCTTGTCGAATAGCTGATCGCGATAGCCGTCAACTGTGCGCGAGCTGATGCACATATGCTCGGCAATTTCTTTATAAGTGAGCTCAGTCGCAGCTAGTTTCAGAAACTCGACCTCCCTGCTATTGAGTTTGGCAAGGGTGTAATCGATGTTGATATTATGCACCAGGTGCTTGGTGACAAATTCGGGATAGTAGATCTCGTTCTGTGATACCTTGAGTAACGCATCTTCAAAATCGCCTGGTTCCGAATCTTTCAGCAGATAGCCTTTAACCCCCATCCTCACCATAGTTAATACCTTCTCAGCATCCTCGAACATGGAAAGCACAATGATCTTGATCTCAGGATGATTAGTGCGAAGCCATTTCGCAGTCGAAATGCCATCCATTTTAGGCATGCTGATATCCAGCAGGATAATGTCGGGTTTGAGTTTGGAGTTGATCTTGCGGATCATTTCTTCTCCATCACCTGCTTCAAAAAGGACGCTGTACCTGTGAAAATTATTGAGAAGGTATGCTATGCCACTTCTAAAAAGTTTGTGATCGTCAACGAGCGCTATTTGGATGGGGTCGTCCATAGGTTTAAAAATTGTTTTAAAGGTTTCAGGTATTTAAGTCGCTAACAACCGCATTTAAAATATACCTGTTTTTTGCATAACTAAAAGTTGCTCAGGAAGAACGGACTTTATTATAAAGCAAATTTAGTAAAACTATATGCGATAGCTTGTTTGTTAAGGTAAATAAAATAGGCCAAAATTTCCAAAAAATAAAAATGAAAGCTTCAGCGGAATAAAAACGGTGAAGTTTGCTTAAAAGTAAAGGAATAGCGCAAGGATTAAAACGGTCGGCCGGCGCACCGGATTGATATCGTGGTTGCGAATCCTCCTACTGTCAGGTGAGTTTCATTTCAGGAGTTGCCACGGCAATAGTTACGGTACAACCCTCCCCGGGTGCGCTGGCGATAACTGCTTTGCCATCAATCATAACGGCGCGATTTTCGATGTTGCGCAAACCAGAACCGCTTTTATTATCGAGTGCTGCTGGCGTGAATCCCGAGCCATCGTCGCGAAGGATCAAAACAAATTCTTTTGGATTGTATTGAGCATCAATGTATATGTTCCTTGCGCCTGAGTGCTTTAATGCGTTATTGATGCTTTCCTGCAATATCCTGAAAAGTACAAGTTCCCGCTGCTCACCTAGTGAGTAAGTCTCGCCATTTTTTGAAAAGTGCACGTCGATAACATCACTTTTATTCATTCGCTCAACCTCTTTTTCGATGGTTCTGGACAATCCCATCGATTTTATATGCTCAAAACTCATGCTTTTTGAAAGGTCGCGAAGGTCATTAATGGTCTGCGACAGCAATTCTCGGGTCTCGTTGAGCTTCATTTTTCGACCCTCTTCTAGCGAATTTCCGAAGGTGCCTAAAGTAAGTTTGATAAATGATAGTACCTGGGTAACGTTATCGTGTATCTCTTTGCTGATATTTTCCAGCGTTTGTTCCTGGATCTCGATCTGGGTTTTAAGTATTTCCTGGCGAAAGAAGGCTTCCCGTTCCTCCTGTTCTTTTTTATTTTTTAACTGGCGGCTGCGATATAATATGACGAAATAGATAACA
>JAICXZ010000725.1 GCA_025934475.1 Mucilaginibacter sp.
ATAATATATTCATAAATTAAGATTTGGTTAAAGGTATCAATTTACCGTTCGTTACCAAAGTAGCAGGGGTATCGTGGGTGGATACACTATTTTTTATTTTTAGAACCCGGTTCTTTGCTTCAACAAATTCAGAAAATATGAGGCAAAATTTTGATCGCATAGCTTCCGCGGCTTTGAATACATCCCCGGTATGGACCTCCGAGTGAGTGCACGAATTTTCCAGTCCTCCCTTGACGACCAGTCACCAAAGAATCAACTTAATTATCGGCTCATGGTCTTTTCCAGGTTCATTTCATCGAGTCGTGTTTGCCTTCTTCCTGCTCAGCTTCCAGCCGTACTTTTTTTAAATCGGTACGTATCAACGCGAATAAACTCATATATACATTGGCGACGAATACAAGGGCGAATCCGCCCACCAGGTAACCGCGCCAATCACCGAACAGGAGGTGATATTGGGTGATAACGAGCATGCCGATTGTGACATAATGGCTAAAGCAATATTCGCAGGTGAACAAGTAAAAGAATTTCCGGGTCGCCACCATCTTGCTGTCGCGGCATCTACGCACGCAGTAGTCGCGGGGTTCCCTGAAAACTTCTTCATGGGTAACCGTCCATGCGATACAGGCGATGGGTAAGGCTAAAACAAATAGCCAGATGATCTGGATGTTTAAGGGCGTGTTCATAATCAAATGCTTTTGTAACAGGTGATTTGCGGCTTTGTTTATTATCCAGTTCAATCGATTGAGTATTTTGTCGGTATAAGCTAACACTGTTCTGAAAATTTTTCTAAATCCTGACTCAAATAGCTAATGGCATGAATCATGTGACGGAATCATGAGCAAATGCATTATGGAAAGAACAACAGCAAGTAAGCCAATTGCTGGCTTTAACAACAACGGCTTTGACGGATAGATTAAAAGAGCAGGGGTACGGCTATTCCATGCGTAAAGATGAGGACAGTTTATTCGGCAGCTATTTTATCATCTGGTCAAACGGCTCTGATATGATTAGATTTACCTGGAACGGTAAAGAGGGAGCATGCTATGTCGAGGCATCGAATCAGCTGCCATTCACTTCCGAATCGGTTTGGAGGACTATCTATTCTGTTGCTGTCAATGAATTTAAGCTTGCCAGTGATCATTACCTGCTTGCTATAACGGAAGAGCTGATCAATAACCTCGGTAAAAGTGGTCTCATAACCTAGTGTACATACTTTGCAGCCACCAGTTCAAACTAACTGATGACCAGGTCAGCAGTATCTGGAGAATCACCAAACTGGCCGGCTTTCCAAGCCTTTAGGTAATCCTTAAAATATGCCTTAGTGCGGTCTGCACGATTTTTAGCATAATTTAATAGCTGTTATCGATTGTCGATCGTAAACACAAAAATCTCAACCGCGCTATCGACAGGTGCTTTACAGGGATGGCCAGCGAGGCTGGCAAAAATTGTATCGGGATCATATTGTCCGGCGCCGGTTATGACGCCCTTGAAGGCGCCAAAGCGATTGAGCAAAAAAGAGGGCTTGTTATTGTCCAGGATCCTATCACAGCAGATTTTCCGCTAATGCCCCAGAAACTTGTCGCAAATGATCACCCGGATTATATCCTGCAGCCGCATGAAATCACTGGAAAAATACTTGAATTCGCTTCCGTCGCCCCGGTATGACCGCGGTTTTTTTTTAATCACCGGCTCCTAATTTGCCCAGGAAAATGCCGATAGCGAAAACGATACCATCCCCTACGATGACTTGCATTATGGTGCTTCATAGCGGCGTTTTCATGAATTTATACCGGATTGCCAGGCAAGTTATACTAGCTGCAGGTTGCAATTATTTCAGCGATCAGTACGATTATGGAGGTCAGGTGCTCAGCATGGTGCCTATATTGGCTAGTTACCTTTAAAACTTTAAATCCCGGTTTTATGGAAAGGCGCGGGCGAGCATCGGGATTCAAGGACGAAAGCGAGGGGAGGTTCATTTTCCCAAACTAATTTTGGCGGCGCAATAAACATCGGCTACGCGATCGACGGGTTTGATGCCAGTGTCAGTTATTAGACTGAAGGTGATGTCCTCATTACATTTGCAGTTGGCTTGGCTTGTAATTTTTCAATCGGCGAAAAAAATAAACAGGGACGTGAGCATAGCACGGCTTCCGGTAAACTATCCCGAGATTTTGATGTTAATAGGCGCATGGAACAAGTTATACAAAGATCAAGTTATAACGATGAAGAACTCGCCGAATTCAGAGGCATCATCGAAGCTAAAATAAGGGTCGCTCGCGAAGAATTAAATGAACTTCAGGGGCTTTTAAGCGCTGCGAACAATAATGGTGACGAAAGCGTGATCGCCGGTAAAACCCTTGAAGACGGCTCGGCCACATTTGAAAAGGAGCAGAATAGTCAGCTTGCCGCCCGACAAAAGAAATTCATCCAGCAATTGGAGGCGGCGCTTGTCCGCATCCAAAATAAAACGTATGGAGTTTGCCAGGCGACAGGTAAGCTAATCCCCGCTGAAAGGCTTCGGGCCGTGCCACATACAACAATGAGTATGGAAGCCAAACTCAATAGAATCCGCTGAGCCGGTAACATAAGCCATAGGCGAGTGAATAACGCCTATGGCTTTACCTGGTGCTATTTACCCACCATGCTGTTCAAT
>JAICXZ010000038.1 GCA_025934475.1 Mucilaginibacter sp.
AACACCGCCTGCACCGCCATGTACCAGCACGGTTTTCCCCGGGCCAACATTGGCGCGGTCAACCAGCCCTTCCCAGGCGGTAATGAACACCAGCGGCAAAGCAGCAGCTTCATGCATCGAAATATTTTGAGGTTTCAGGGCCACCAGGTCGGCATCTACGGCAGCATATTCGGCCAATGAACCCGGGATTCCATTGATGCCGCCGGTCATGCCATACACTTCATCGCCGGGTTTGAACGCGGTAACATCCTCCCCGACCGTTTCGATGGTTCCAGCCAGGTCTATTCCTAATATTGCTGGAAGCTTCGGCTTTGCGTGCGCAGCCTGCCCGGATTTGATCTTGAGGTCGAGCGGGTTAACACCGCTGGCCGCGATTTTTACCAAAACCTGCCCCTTGCCGGCAACAGGTTTATTTACTTCTTTTGATTGATATGGAGTGTTGAAATTTTCTAATACGAGCGCTTTCATTTGAAATGGGATCTGAAAATCAGCTTAAACAGGTTAATTTTTCGAATTCAAAATTAGCATAACGTTTACCTGCTGTTGTCTCCATTATGTCAAACCTTTATGGTGGGAGTAAGTGTTTGCGGGGGGGGGCGCGCATTTGTTTGGACCAGGATTCATAGGATTAAAGATGTTAGGATGCCTCCACGCAGCCCCTCTTTGTCTGAACCAGAATTTACCGAATTAATGAATTATCAGAATTCGGGAATTCGATAAATTCCAAAAATTCCAATTCAAACAAGGAGCATCGGCCTAATGCGGTCAGCGTGGAAGCGTCAGCGCGAAATCCGAAAAAACAATGGGGGCCATGTACGGCCGCAGGGGCATAGGAAATTTTGCTGAAGTGTTGACCTGTTGTTCCACTAGCTAGCGGAGGGCAATGTTTCCCAGTCCGTGGTTTTGTCGGATTTGTCCGAAAGGGTCCTTTGGAACTAATGCTCACCTTTTTATTCACCACTCACATTCACCACTTACAAAAAACTGCCACTGCTACTGCTACTGCTACTGCTACTAAAACCTTATTTCCTCAATATCTTCTCCATCCCCCTCCCCTTCGCCAATTCATCAACCAGCTTATCCAGGTAGCGTACTTTTTGCATCACCGGATCCTCGATATCCTCTACCCGGTACCCGCAAATGATCCCGGTAATTTTGGAAACATTGGGGTTTAGCGCCGGGGCCTGGGCAAAGAAGGTTTCAAAATCAGTTTTATTGGCAAGGATCTGTTGCAGCGCCTGTTCGTTGTACCCGGTGAGCCAGTAGATAATTTCATCCACCTCAGCTTTGGTGCGACCCTTCCTTTCCACTTTGTTGATATAGTGGGGGTAAACACTGGCGACAGACATTCGATAAACGCGGGTATTATCCATGATGGTGCTTTTTTATCAAAGTTAAATTTTTTGACGTTTCATCGGAGGCCTTATCCACGGGACTTCAGATTATCTAAACAACTCTAAATGAAACAGGTTAAACAAATCGAAGGCCAATTAAATCCCCCATCTCCCGGCAAATTGTTTCACCCTTGTCATGATTATACCATTGCTGAAGCGCAATTTTGATTGTTTCATAATCGGCATTTGCTGCCTTAAGCTCGTTCATCAGCTGCTGCGCCGGTTTGGGGCGAGGCCCCCAGGTGAAGATATCCGCTCCCGACTCATCCCTTACAATAAGCTTCGGAATTCCCCTGGTGCCATTGGTAAGGTACGACTCAATCAAAAAAGGCTCAACATCGCGCAATACAAGATCGTAGGTAATTAAAGCATTTGCTGCTATCATTTGCATCAGGAACGGCAGACTATGTGCAGCCTCACCGCACCAGGGCTCGGTTATAATAATCCAGTGCTCGGGTGTGTCTATTCTTTTAAGTTTCTCCAGCAAGTCGTCATCGAGGCTAAGTTGCTTGTCCCACCGCCTCATGCGCGACCGGTTGAGTTTGGTGTAATTTATGTACGCATCATTGGTATAAGGGTACGACGGATTTTCATGCTCAAGTATCAGATTAAATAATTGCTGATATTCCGGATAGATCATGGAAGCTGGCTATGTTTAAAGTATGTAACGGTGCAAAAAGGCATGCTCCCTATTATAAGCATAAAAAGCATGCCCTTGTTTAAGATTTCAAGCTACCGCATATATCTTAACGTTTGGCTGACTTTTGAGATAAGGTTTAAGCGCAGCCCACACATCGTTATTAAATAGCTCGCTCAAAAGGTATTGCCGGGCGTTTTGGTAATTTCTGGAAAGGAAGCGCCTTCCCGGTTGGTGAGGATTTGCAATCTGGCGGCTGGATAATGTGCCGATTTAAAATCCGCGAGCCGCCACAGATGACAATTGCAAACCTTTTCCAACATTTCAGCTGCTTTATAAATTCACAATACTGCTTCAACCGTCCCCTCCCCCAATTTCAATCCCTTAAAACCAACACCCGCGCCCCAATGTTGAAGGGATAGTATATCATTCTAAATTCTATCTATTATGGGAAATATATTTTCGAGACGCAGTAACAGCGAACTGATTGTGCCGGTGGCTATCGGTTCGGCCGCTGCCGGCACACTGGCTTATTTATTTTTTACCGAAAACGGCACCAGTTTTCGCCACCGGATTGCGGGCCGCTTCAAGTCCTGGTTTTCGAAACCGGAGGAGCTGCCGCAGCAGACGCCCGAATACCTGAAACCAAAACGCGTTCCCAAAAAGACGGATAAGGAAGAGTTGCTGCACCAGAAGCCCATCCAGGAAAATCCCGGCATTACCGGTTAGGCCGGGTATGTCCAGCGATGCCGCAAGTCTCGCGACTTGCGGCCTTTAGACAGGTAGCTTCCATGCCCGTCAGGAGCTGGGGTTACGCAATAAACCAAACTTATTGTACCCATTTCACACCATACCACTCGGAGTTTGCATCGTTTTCCAACACACTAAGCTTAATTAATTGATTAATAACGCATTACAACGATCGCAATCATTACAACTAATGTCAAAATGAATTCGAATCCGGTTTAACAGCTACTCCTTCGCATTCGGAACGTCAAAATGATATATAATTAACTAATTAACAATACAATAACATCAAACCCACCAAATAGTAACTTCGCTCATTTTGCGCATATAGTGTATTTAAACAAGTACTGAAAATAAGCCATTTGCATTTTTTAAGGTGCGCGCGGAGGCGTGAGCGTGAACACATAGTGTAGTGGGTTGTGATTATCAGTTTATGATACAGTTTTAAATGCATGCATAACCTATATTCGGGGATTCTGTCCCAATGATACTGGCATAGTTCAGAGATCGCTTCGGCGCTTTTGGACACATAATAAATCCGCTGCGCCTCGCGATGACGAGCGGAGAGAGATATGCGCCAGAATCATAGTCATCATTAAATCAAACAAATCACAATTCAGACAAATACTCGCCTACTATAACGATTGAGTAAATAATCTCCTCCCAAAGCTTGAACCGATAGGCCGGCAACGATACTTTTGAACCTCACTAAATTATAGACGGTCCGCTGAATTACGGCCCTCAAATCCTTGTTTTTTTAAGAGGCCAATGAGTCAAGAAACGATAAATAAACTTCATCCTGGTGCGGTATTAAATTTTGGAGAGTTATTGTTCAGGGTTAGCCTGGATGGCGAAAAACGCTGGCTGAAAGAAAATAATGTACCCTTCTTTATCGGCGGCGCAGAGCTGAATGTGGCCACTGCTTTGTCGCTATGGGGCGTGCCAACCCAATATTTTACCGCTTTGCCAGCCAACGATATGTCGGCGCAGACGACTTCGTTTTTGAACGATAAGGGCATTGCTACGCCGCATATTTATTATCATGGCAACCGTGTTGGTCTGTATTTTTTGACCAAAGGCGCTGATTTGAAAAATAACTCGCTGATCTATGATCGCGCGGGTTCGGCATTTTCGGAACTTAAGCCGGGAATGATCGACTGGGACCAGGTGCTGGATGGCGTAAGCTGGTTTAATTTCAGCGCCATCTGCCCAGCCATCAGCCAAAACGTAGCCGACGTTTGCGAAGAGGCGCTTATGGCGGCTTCGCGCAAAAACATTACCATTTCTATCGACCTTAACTACCGCGCCAAGCTTTGGCAATACGACAAACAGCCGCATGAAGTAGTACCGCAGCTGGCCAAATACTGCGACCTGATCATGGGCAATATCTGGGCCGCTGAGAAAATGCTGGACATCCCAGTATCGGCCGACCTGCATCCCGAAGCTTCAAAAAACGACTACCTGGAGGCGAGCTTAAATACTTCGCAGCAGATGATGGAACACTATCCAAAATGCAAGGCTGTTGCCAATACTTTCAGGTTTGATGCCGACGCGGGTATTAATTATTATACGTCGTTATACACCGGTGGCCACCTGTACAACTCGGCCGAATATGCGCATGACGCTATCATCAACAAGGTGGGCAGCGGCGATTGTTTTATGGCGGGTTTGATCTATGGTTTTTATAACCAACACACCCCGGATCAAATACTCGAATTTGCCACGCTGGCCGCATTCGACAAGCTATTTATCGATGGCGACACCACCACCAAAACCGTACAAGAAATCAAAATCCGTTTGAATGAATCAACGTCAGTTTGACATACTGGATAGTATTACCACGCAGGGAATGCTGCCCCTGTTTTTTCATGCCGATGCGGAGACTAGTCTGCAGGCCACCCGTGCGCTGTATAAGGCAGGCATCAGGGTGATTGAATACACCAACCGTGGCCCCGCAGCGCTCGAAAACTTCAAGCTGTTGGTAAAAGTTCGGCAACAGGAAATGCCCGATCTTTTCCTAGGCATCGGTACCATCAAAACCGTAACTGAGGCCGCCAGCTTTATTAACGCCGGCGCCGATTTTTTGATCGCCCCTATCGTTAATCCTGAAGTTGCCCAATTGGCCGAAAGACATGACCTGCTATGGTGCCCGGGCTGCATGACTCCGACGGAGATCAGCATCGCGCAAAGACATGGCGCCAAACTGATCAAGCTGTTCCCGGCAAATATCCTGGGACCAGGTTTTCTGAGCGCAGTAAAAGAAGTATTCCCTGGCCAATTGTTTATGCCGACCGGCGGTGTGGAGTTGAACGAGGACAACATAGGTACCTGGTTCAAAGCGGGCGTTTGCGCCGTTGGGATGGGTAGCAAATTAGTTACACGCGAGATTTTAGAAAAGCAATTGTTTGAGCAATTGTATATTGACACGCAAAAAGCGCTGAGCCTTGTGCAGGCAGCCAGATAAACCAAACTACTTATGATAAACGGGGAAAAAGTTGGGAACTACAGGTGGGTAATTGTTACACTGCTGCTGTTTTCGACCACCATCAACTATATGGACCGGCAGGTGATCAGCTACGTGAAGGATTACTTCTGCACACCAGTAGCCAAAGGCGGTTTCGGCTGGACTGACAACCAGTATTCCTATGTAACCTCCTTTTTTACCGCTTTTTACGCAGGCATCACGGTTGTCGCCGGACTGGTTATTGATCGGATTGGCACCAAACTTGGCTTGGCTATTTCGTTGATCACATGGTCGGTATTTGGCATTCTCAATGCCTTTGCCGGCAGCTCTATTGTAGTACATACTGCCGTAAGAAGCTTATTTGGCATTGGTGAGGCCGGAAACTTCCCGGCGTCGATCAAAGCCGTTGCAGAGTGGTTCCCTAAAAAAGAACGCGCACTGGCAACAGGCATTTTCAACAGTGGAGCCAATATCGGTGCTATGATTGCTGCGCTATTTGTACCCTGGTGCCTGATTCATTGGGGCGAGGCGCAGGGCTGGAAAATGGCCTATATCATTACCGGCGCCGTGGGCTTTTTGTGGCTTATCTTTTGGTTTTGGCTGTATAACCCTCCAGCAAAGTGCAAGTTTGTTTCTAAAAACGAATATGATTTTATCCATGAGGACGACCTGGCCATGCATGTTGCCCCATCCGAGGATGTTGCCGTGCGCGAAAAAGTATCATGGTGGAAACTATTCCGGTTTCCCCAAACCTGGGCATTTTTCTGGGGCAAATTCATGACCGATGGCATCTGGTGGTTCCTATTGTTCTGGCTACCGGATTACCTGAAAAAGCAATTCGGCATGAATATCCACCAGATCATGTGGCCGACATTTATCGTTTATGCCATTTCGATTATTGGCAGTACTTATGGCGGTAACCTGCCGCGCATGATGATTAACCGGGGAATGTCTGTGGCTAAGGCGCGGATGACTTCCATGTTCATCATTGCCCTGCTCCCGTTGGTCCTCCTGTTAACCCAATACTTTGGTGATAAGGCCGTTTTTGGCAATTACGCTTCCACGCTGGCAATAGCTATGATCTGCATCGGTGCGGCCGCGCATCAGGCATGGTCGGCCAACCTGTTTACGACAGTATCCGATATGTTCCCCAAGAAGGCTATCGGTTCGGTTACGGGTATCGGAGGTATGGCGGGTGGTATCGGCGGTGTGATCATCCAGCGGCTATCGGGCATATTGAACACGGCTTATGCATCACATCCGCAGACCGCCTATTTCATTATGTTCATCGTGTGCGCGCTGGCCTATATCACCGCATGGTTGATCATCCGCATCTTAACCCGCAAACCAATGACAATAGTTGTTTAACTATTGGGTGTAAGCAATCTTGATAACCAGCTTTTTCACGTTATCGTAGCCTTCAACTTTGATATTGGGCCGATGCGCGTCTGCCGGGAAGAATAAGTAGAATTCCTTTGGGGTTGCGATATAATAAGTTCCTTCAGATGAGTAGTGCGCAACATCTTTTGCATCGTCATAAGGTTCAGTAACGGCAGCTTTTGAAACAGGCACCACTCCTATTTTCTCCTGGCCGTTGATCACATATTGCAAGTCGATGTATTTGCGATGCGATTCCCATTTGGAAGCTTCGAATGTTTTTGAAGGAGCGTAGGTAATGCTGGCGTAAGCATTTTTGCCGTCGATCGGATATTTGCCCGGGGCGAGTGTCGCCAGCTTGGCGCTATCTGCAAGAAATTTAAAGACTTTTTCCCAGGTGGCTTTGTTGGTGTCGTATTGTTTTTTGAACTCGGCGGCGTCTACTTCGGGGTAAACATTGATCTTTAAGCCATCGGCCCAAACTTTACTTTTTACCCATTTTTCGGCTTCCCTGCTGCTTTTATTATTTTGTGCGTTCGCGAAAGTGCCGGTAAAGATCATGCCTGCGGCTACACCTATTGCGATTAACCTCGATATTCTCATACTGAATTATTTAATTTGACAATCAATTATACAAGCTGAGGGCGAAAAAGGAGTCGGCACAGGGCTGAATATTTACTATAACGTTTTAGTAGAAATATGAATTCGATAATTTTCTAATGCTGCCCCAACGTTGTAGAATTGCGCCATATTTGTTCATTAAAAACATACCCCATTGAAAGTATTACATAGTGTACATTCCGAGGATTTTAAAACCTATCCGACGGACCTCATCCGCGAACGCTTTCTGATTGACAACCAGGTTCAACCCGACCAGCTCAACTGTGTTTACACGCACTATGACCGGATGATCTTCGGTTTTGCCAACCCGGTAAACAACCAGCTTAATTTGCCTAGTTATCCTAATTTACGTGCGGACTATTTCCTTGAGCGCCGCGAAATAGGCATCATCAACGTTGCTGGAGCGGGTACAGTGATCGCCGATGGCAAATCTTTCGACCTGGATAAACTGGATTGCCTTTATATTGGTAAGGGGACGAAGACTGTAACCTTCGCGAGTAAGAATGCAGAATCACCTGCTGTATTCTACCTGTTATCGGCCCCGGCACATGCCACTCACCCTACCACCCTTTTGACGAACAAGGATGCGGTTAAAGTAACATTGGGCTCAGCAGCAACTGCCAATCATCGTACCATCAATAAATATATTCACCTCGAAGGTATCAAAAGCTGCCAACTGGTAATGGGATTGACCATATTGCACGAAGGCAGCGTTTGGAACACCATGCCGCCACATGTACATGATCGCCGCATGGAGGCTTATTTCTATTTCGACGTGCCCCAGGGTCAAAAAATATTCCATTTTATGGGCGAGGGCCAAGAAACGCGGCATATCACCATGAACAATTATGATGCTGTGGTTTCGCCACCGTGGAGCATTCACTCAGGATGCGGCACGTCGAGCTATAGCTTTATATGGGGTATGGCCGGTGAAAACCTCGACTATACCGATATGGATGCTATCAGCATTCCTGATATCAAATAAGTTTCATTTATAAAATTTCTGAAGTTGGAAGATAAGTTCTCTTTGGCGGGAAAGGTTATTGTCGTTACCGGCGGTACGGGTATTTTAGGCAATTCGTTCGTTAATGGCATTGTAGAGGCAGGTGGCGCAGTGGGCATCCTTGGTCGTAACGAGACGGTGGCTGAAGAACGTGCAAGGATGATCAATGACGCCGGCGGCAAAGCCGTTGCACTGGTAGCCGATGTGCTAGACGAAAAACAGCTCATGGAAGCCAGGGTAAAACTACTGGATACCTTTGGCCGACTGGACGGCCTGGTTAACGGCGCCGGTGGTAACTCGCCCGAAGGTGTCCTGCAAAATGAGGATGATATTTTTGAAATGAACATCGCCGGGATGAAAAAGGTGATGGATGTTAATATCTGGGGCACTATTATTCCTACGCAGATTTTTGGCGAAGCGATAGCTGCTTCGGGCCAAGGCAGCATCGTCAACATCTCATCCATGAACTCCAAAAGGGCCGTAACCAAATTACTGGGCTACAATATGGGCAAAGCAGCGGTCGATTGTTACAACCAGTGGTTTGCCGTGGAGCTTGCCAAACGCTTTGGCGATACCATTCGCATGAACGCCCTGGCGCCCGGCTTTTTCCTTACCGAGCAAAACCGTAAAATGCACACCAATCCCGACGGTAGCTTTACCGAACGGGCGCAGTCCGTTATCCGGCAAACCCCATTCAAGCGTTACGGTCACCCCGATGAACTGATAGGTGCACTGGTTTGGCTCTTAAGCGACGCTTCAAAATTTGTAACCGGGGCAATGATCTGCGTCGACGGCGGCTTCTCTATCTTCGGGGGCGTTTAGCATCGTTTGGCTGTCCTGCTTAATTTTATTACATTTAATTTTTATGTTTACCGATGCGATTGCCGCCGGCAGCCGGTTGGTATTGTGCAGGGAAAATTGAATAGGATAAAATGAATTTTGAGGCAGTCACCATTAAAGATATAGCGAGAGAATTGGGCATATCCGCCTCCGCGGTTTCCAAAGCGCTGAAGGATAGTTACGAAATCAGCGAAAAAACCAAAAAGGCTGTTCTTGAATGTGCCAAGCGACTGAACTATCGCCCCAATCCCATGGCGCAAAGCCTTAAACGCGGCAACAGTAAATCCCTCGGCATCGTCGTTTCAACCATCGACAATACTTTCTTTGCACAGGTGATTAATGGCATGGAGTCCGTGGCTTATAGCAAAAACTATAATGTGATCATTACACAGACCCATGAGTCGTACGATCTGGAGGTTTCGAACGTGGAGCACCTTACCGTTAGGGCGATTGACGGCCTGCTGATCTCCTTATCCAACGAAACAGAAGACCTCGGCCACCTTAAAAGGCTACACGATAAAGGCTTACCAATCGTATTTTTTGACCGCGTTACCGACGATATTGAAACGCACCGGGTGGTAGCAGATAACTTCCGGGGTGCTTACGAAGCCACCAACAGCCTGATAGAAGCCGGTTACCGCAAAATAGCACATATCACCAGCTCGCCGCACATTTCCATTACAGACGACCGCCTGAACGGTTTTCGCCTCGCGATGAGCGAAAACAACATCCCGGTAAATGAGCAATTTGTAAAGTATTGCCTGCACGGTGGCAGGGACCTGAACGAAATTGAGAAAGCACTCACCGAATTGCTTTGCACGCCTGACAGGCCTGATGCTTTATTTACAGCCGCAGACAGGATAACCACTACAACATTAATGCTGCTGCATAAATTGGGCTTCAGAATTCCGGAAGATATCGCCCTCCTGGGGTTCACCAATACCGGTTTGGCCGAAGTGTTAAACCCTTCGCTCAGTTCTGTCTATCAACCCGCTTTCGAAATGGGTAAAAAGGCTACCGAAATGCTCATCAGCCTGATAGAAAGCAGGCGTCCGGTAACCGAATTTGAAAAAGTTGTTTTGCCGACAGAGGTCATCATCCGCGATTCTTCCAAACCTGTGCTCATCCACAAATAGCCTTCTGCCCTATTTTTTACTGCAACGTTTGAGTAAATAATAATCCTCTATTCGTTGGCATGCACTAATCGTGAGGCTACTTTTGGCGGACAGATCATTTTCTGCGTCGTTAATCATGAAGTCTTTTTTAGATGAGAATTTTTTGCTGCAAAGCAAAACCGCTGAACGCTTATACCACGAATATGCTGCCAAAATGCCGATCATCGACTACCATTGTCACCTTGATCCTGAGCAGATAGCCGCCAATGTCAATTTTACCAATCTTACCGATATATGGCTGAGAGGTGATCATTATAAATGGCGTGCTATGCGTGCCAAAGGTGTTGATGAGCAATACATCACCGGCGCCAAAACCGATTGGGAGAAATTTGAAAGCTGGGCAGCAACGGTGCCATATACACTTCGCAATCCATTATACCACTGGACCCATCTTGAGCTGCAGCGCTATTTTGGTGTACATGAAATTTTATCGCCTAAAACAGCGAAAGCGATCTACGATGAGTGTACGCAAAAATTGCAAACACCTGAGTACAGCGTTCAAAATATTATCAAAAAGATGAATGTCGAGGTGATTTGCACCACCGATGATCCGATCGACAACCTCGAACATCATCAAAAAATAAAACAAAGCGGCTGGGATGTAAAAGTTTATCCTGCTTTCAGGCCTGATAAAGCTATGAATGCCGATGATTTAAAAGGCCTAAACGATTACATCGCGAGGCTTGAAGCAGTAAGCGATACCGCTATCAGCGATTACAGTGACTACCTGAAAGCGCTGAAAAAACGCCACGACTATTTCGCTCAAAACGGCTGCGTCGTATCCGATCACGGTTTGGAGCAAATGTATGCCGAGGATTATACCGATGCCGAAATCTCCGCCATCTTCCAAAAAATTCGCGCGAATCAATCATTGCAGCCAATTGAGATATTGAAATTCAAGTCGGCCATGCTGTATGAATTTGCGATATGGGATCACGAGAAAAACTGGGTGCAGCAATATCACCTGGGCGCTTTACGCAACAATAACTCGAGAGCGTATAAAGAGATCGGACCGGATACTGGTTTTGATTCAATTGGCGATTTTTCGCAGGCGCAGGCTCTCTCCCGCTTTCTAAATAAACTGGATAACACAAATCAGTTAGCCAAAACCATCATATACAACCTTAATCCCGGCGATAACGAGCTATTTGCTACTATGACCGGTAATTTCAACGA
>JAICXZ010000039.1 GCA_025934475.1 Mucilaginibacter sp.
AGTTCGAGGAAAGAGATTGTGCAGGCGGCAAAAAACATTGCCTCTAAGGTGCAACGTGGCGAGCTTTGCCTGGAAGAAATTGATGAGGAAACATTTGAAGATAATTTATACACGAGTGGAATGCCTAATCCCGAACTGCTGATAAGGACAAGCGGCGAATATCGCATCAGTAATTATTTGCTTTGGCAGATAGCATACGCTGAGTTGTATTTTACACCCAAGCTGTGGCCCGATTTCAGGCGCGAGGACTTGTTTGAGGCCATTATCGACTATCAAAAACGTGAGCGGCGATTTGGGCTGATCAGTGAACAACTCAACTAATTTTACTTTTAACACTTTTTAACAACTGTATAAATTATTTTTAGCCCACTAAAATATTCGGATGAATAAATATCTTTTTGCACTTCTTTTCTCTGTAATAAGTACTGCTGCGCTGGCGCAGGTCACGAATCCATCGAGGCCAACGCTGCAAAAATCAATACCCGCTGATAGCTTGAGTTACCTGAGTCCGAAAGACTATATTATAGGCGGCGTGACGGTAAGCGGTGCAAAAAACCTCGACAAAGATGTATTGGTGCAGATTTCCAAGTTGAATAAAGGCGACAAGATCAATCTGCCGGGCGAGCAGAATGCCGCCGTTATAAAACGCATGTACGACCAGGGGCTATTTGATGACGTACAGTTGAATGTGACCAGAATAAATATGGACACCATCTACCTCGATATTGCGGTAGTAGAGCGTCCGCGCTTATCCAGGTTACATATAACCGGTATCCGTAAAGGCGAAATTGAGGACCTGCAAAAAAAGCTGACCGATAAAAACTCGAAGATTGTAAACGAGAACCTTTTGAGCACCACCACAGCTATTATCAAGAAACATTTTGCCGAAAAGGGCTTCCTTAATACCACTGTTGATATAAAGCAAAGACAAGATCCGGGAGATGCGAACAGCGTTATCCTGGATGTGGCGGTTGATAAAAAGCAAAAGGTGAAGATCAATAGTGTGGTCTATGAAGGCAATAAGGACTTTTCTCAAAAGAAATTAAGAAGATTTCTCAAAAAGACGCGTCAGCGTCGCTGGTATAACCTGTTTGGCTCGCGCAAATTTATGCGTGATAAATATGAGGAGGACAAACAAAACCTCGTCGAAAAAATGCAGGATGAAGGTTATCGCGACGCTACTATTTTGCACGACACGGTTACCCGTCACGACGACAAAACGGTGGATGTGAAGATCAAAATCTTCGAAGGGCACAAATACTACTTCGGTAATATTACCTGGTCGGGTAACGCGCAGTATCCATCGACAGTATTGAATAAGCTGCTGCGATTGAAAAAAGGTGATATCTTCAGCGAAGACGAATTGAACAAACGCTTGTCCGGGCCAACACCGAATAACGACGATATCTCGACCTTATATCTCGATAACGGATATTTGACGTACAGTGCCGATCCGGTTCAAACTAAAATATATGGCGATACCGTCGATCTGGATATTCGTATTTACGAGGGTCCTCAGTATACGCTTAACCGGATTATTCTGAAGGGTAACGATGTAACCAATGACAAGGTAGTAAGACGTGAAATACGTACCAAGCCGGGACAGAAATTCAACAAATCCCTTTTGATACGCAGTACACGCGAAATCTCACAATTGGGTAATTTCGACGAGCAGAAAACAGAGCCGAAGCCAACAAATGTTAACCCGGCGGATGGGACCGTAGACATCATTTACAACGTGGTTGAAAAGCCTTCGGACCAGATTGAGTTGTCTGGTGGTTTTGGAGGTGGTATGATTGTAGGTACGCTGGGTCTTACCTTTAATAACTTCTCGCTCCGCAATATCTTCAACTTTAAAGAATACCGTCCATTGCCAAAAGGCGACGGACAAAAGCTGAGTATCAGGGGCCAGTCGAGCGGACGTACTTATCAGAACTACTCCTTCACGTTTACTGAACCGTGGCTGGGGGGTAAAAAACCGATATTTTTTTCGTTTTCGGCTTATACGCAGTTGAGTTCAACCGGGCAGTATTATGCTAAAACCGACTCACGTTACAATAACCTACGTATTAATGGTGTGGGTGTAACTTTGGGCAAGCGGTTGAATTGGCCGGATAACTACTTCCAGTTGAACTACTCATTGAACTTTGACCATTATAACCTGGATAATTATCCTGGCTATATCTTCACTAACGGTACTTCTTACAACATTAAATTAACACAGACACTACAACGTAACTCATTAGATGTGCCGATATTCCCTACATCGGGCTCAAATGTCATGCTCACTTTGCAGGGTACGCCGCCATACTCATTGTTCAATAATATTAACTACAAACTGCCGCCTACGCAGGAGCAGGTATATCACTTTGTTGAATACTATAAAGTTAAATGGGATGCACAGTGGTTCCAGAAGATTTATGGCAAGCTGGTGTTGATGAGCCAGGTTAGGTTTGGATTCCTCGGCGAGTACAATTCAGATGTTCCGGCATCTCCGTTCGAAAGATTTAAACTCGGTGGCGACGGTATGCAAAGCTATCAATACCTGCAGGGTAGCGATATCATAGGCTTACGCGGTTACCAGAATTTCTCGATTATACCGGTGGGTACTAATTACAACGTTAACACCAACCCTGGTAGCACTATCTACAATAAATATACATTTGAATTACGTCACCCGGTTATTGCCAGTCAATCGGCTACGATATTCGTATTGGCCTTTGCCGAGGGTGGTAACGTGTGGAATTCTTTCGATCAATTTAATCCTTTTAATATCAGGCGCTCAGTGGGTATTGGAGCTAGAGTATTTTTACCTATTTTTGGTTTGCTTGGTTTGGACTATGGTTATGGCTTCGACAAGATACCGGGTATACCGGACGCTAATAAGGGCCAGTTCTCATTCTCCATATCGCAAAGCTTAAGTGGTGGCTTCAATTAATTTTTGCCGGAAATGAAAAGGATAATCTTAGTACTATTTTTTACATTCGCTGCGTTTACTACATTTGCGCAGCGTTTTGCATGGGTCGATTCGGATAACATCCTGAAACACATGCCTGAATACCAGGCGGCCCAGAAGCAATTGGCAGCGTTGTCTGATCAATGGCAGAAAGAGGTTGATGCCAAATCTCAGGAAATAGAACGGATGTATAAGGCGTACGATGCCGATAAGGTATTGATGACCGCCGATATGAAAAAAAGGCGCGAAGCCGAGATAAACGATAAAGAAAAGGAAGTAAAAACCTTTCAGCGTCAAAAGTTCGGCCCGGATGGTGAGTTGGCAAAAAAGAGTACCGAGCTGATCAAGCCGATCCAGGACCGCATTATGAAAGCCATACAAGCAATGGCCGAAAGCGAAGAATTGGATATGGTGTTTGATAAAAACAGCGAGATTATTATGCTGTATGCCAATCCGCGTTATGATAAAAGCGCCGACGTGATAACGCGTTTGGGGCTGAAACCAGGAGTGTTAACAAAATAAAGATTTGAAAATAAACTAGACTATTATTAAACCCCAGTAAAAAAAGATGAAAAAATTATTAAAAGTGGCTTTAGTGGCAGTGTGTGTGTTGACTATGGGAAGCATCGCTAAAGCGCAAAACAAAGTAGGCTACATTAATTTCGCTCAGTTAGTGAGTGCAATGCCGGATACCAAAACTCTTCAAACGCAGCTCGAGGCCTACAACAAGCAGTTCCAGGATCAGTATACCGCAATGACTACTGAATACCAAACAAAGGGACAAGCATATGAAGCCCAACGCAATACTATGACCGATGCGGTTCGACTTAGTAAAGAAACCGAATTGTCAGATATTCAAAAACGCATTCAAAGCTTCCAGCAGGATGCGCAGCAAAAAATTGCCACAAAAACAAACGAGCTTTCAAAACCATTATTTGATAAACTGCGTGCCGCTATTAGCCAGGTGGCTAAAGAAAAAGGTTACGGTTATGTAATCAATTCTTCAGCTACTTCTCAGGATGAGTTGCTGCTTGTATCGCCTCCGGGTGATGACCTGATGACTGAGGTAAAAGCTAAATTAGGCGTAAAATAAAAACAACCTGTAAACGTTTTACGAAAGCGGCTTTATCAAAAGGCCGCTTTTTTATTTAGATGGCAGCGATTTGGTGATTAAAGATTTATAAATAATTTTAGGCAGTCAATTTATTATCAGATGAAGAGATCATTAAAGATAGCTTTTTTATTAGCAGTAACGGTGTTTGCGGGAAACGTGGCTAAGGCCCAGGTAAAACTTGGATATGTTAATATAAGCCAGTTAGTGCAATCAATGCCCGAAACCAAAACTATTCAGGACCAGGTTAATACCTACAGTAAGCAATTTTTAGATCAGCTTACCACGATGAATAACGAATTACAAGCCAAGGCAAAAGACTACGAAAGCCATAAGGCGACCATGTCGGACGCAGCACGTGCGGCGGCAGAAACCGAGCTTGGCGATATGCAAAAAAGGCTGCAGGATTATTCAAACACTTCGCAGCAAAAGGTAGAAGAAAAAAGCAATGAACTGGCCAAACCTTTATTCGACAAGGTACGAGCCGCGGTAACGGTTGTAGCTAAGGAAAAAGGTTATACCTACGTCATCAATACCGCGCAAACCGACCTGGTAGTATCGCCCCCAGGGGATGATCTGACCGCCGAAGCAAAGGCTAAACTGGGCATTAAGTAAAAAGAATTTTTAAGCAATTATTAAGCGGACTTTTAAAGCCCGCTTTTTTTATTTTTGCAACCGTGTCAAACAAACAGCCCATAGGCATTTTCGATTCGGGGTACGGCGGTCTTACCGTGTTTCGCTCCATAGCCAATTTATTGCCGGATTATGATTACATCTACCTGGGTGATAATGCGCGGGCGCCTTATGGCAACCGCTCTTTTAATACGATCCATCAGTATACCTGGGAGTGTGTGCAATTGCTGTTTGATATGGGCTGTCCACTGGTGATCCTTGCTTGTAACACTGCGTCGGCCAAAGCTTTGCGCACCATCCAGCAACGCGATTTGTTGAATGAAGAACCCTATAAGCGGGTGCTCGGTGTGATCAGGCCAACCGCGGAGGTGATTGGCAGCTACAGCAGGACCAAAGAAATTGGCGTATTAGGCACCAAAGGCACTATCCAATCAGGCTCTTATCTGATCGAGATCAATAACTTTTTCCCGGATGTGAAGGTACATCAGCAGGCTTGCCCTATTTGGGTGCCGCTGGTAGAAAACGGAGAACACGATAAGCCGGGTGCTGATTATTTTGTGAAGAAATACCTGGACCAGGTACTTGCGCAATCCGACAAGATAGATACACTATTATTAGCCTGCACGCATTATCCTTTGCTCATGCCCAAAATGCAAGAGTATCTGCCAGCCGGTATTAAAGTAGTACCGCAGGGAGATATAGTCGCTTCGAGTTTGCAGGATTACTTGCGCCGTCACCCTGAGATGGAGCAACGCCTTTCGAAAGGCCGTGTGCAACAATTTTTTACTACTTCTGATGACACCATGGATTTCGATCATCACGCATCGATCTTCTTTGGTGAGGAAGTAAAATCGGAATATATTCCCCTCAAATAATCCGGCTTATTCGTGTAATTCGCACAAGTTCGTGTCATTTGCGTTAATAGTGTTCTATAATCTCTATAAACTTACTCAACTATTTTGATCCTGTGGCCGTTCAATCCATCAAAAATTACTAGTTTTGCGGTTGAGGCAAACTGATCCCTTGAACTTTTATCTAAAATATTTCATCGTTGCTATTGGCCTGTTTGCTTTTTCAGGCTTTTTTGCGCTGTTTGGTGTTTATGCCGAGCGCAAAGTATCTGCCTTCATACAAGATCGCCTTGGCCCTACCGAAACAGGTAAATTTGGTTTGCTTCAAACCCTCGCTGACGTAATTAAACTATTGATCAAAGAGCCGATCATTCCTGCGGCGGCCGATAAGCTATTGTTTATGATGGCTCCGGCAATCATTTTCGTGGCGGTATACATGGGCTTTGCCGCGATACCCTGGGCCGGAGGTTTGATGCCCGCTAATCTTAACCTGGGGCTGTATTATATTTTTGCCATTTTATCCGTAGAGACGCTGGGCATCTTGATGGCCGGATGGGGTTCGAATAACAAATACTCGATATTGGGTGCGATGCGTTCGGCTGCTCAGATAATTTCGTATGAGATACCTGCGGGCTTTGCTATCATATCGGTGGTGATGATCGCGCAAACGCTTAACCTGCAAACTATTTCAACACAGCAGGGGATATTATCTGCCGAGCATTCAAAATTCCTTGGAATTTGGGATGTTTCGACGAACGGAGGCATATTAAGCTGGAATATTTTCCGTGCGCCGCATCTCATTGTTGCGTTTATAATCTATTTCATCGCTTCGCTGGCCGAAAGCAATCGCGCGCCGTTTGATATTCCCGAAGCGGAATCAGAGCTGGTTGCCGGCTTTCATACTGAATTTACAGGCATGCGTTTTGCTTTTGTTTTTTTGGCGGAGTATTCGATGATGTTTTTGGTATCAATGATTGCCGTAGTATTGTTTTTGGGTGCATGGAATACACCTTTGCCGAACATTGGCGTAGTCAATCTGGCTGATTGGACCACTGGTGGCGCCTGGGGCATATTGTGGACCGTGGTAAAAGTTTTGGTCCTGGTAGGCGTGCAAATATGGATAAGATGGACCGTACCGCGTTTTCGCGTTGACCAGTTGATGAATTTGTGCTGGAAGGTGTTAACACCCTTGGCATTTATATGCATGCTGGTATCGGGGGTATGGCGTTTATGGGTAATGTGAGTTTGAGTCAGAAAGTCCGCAAGTCGGAAAGTCCTGACGAGAATTCAAATTAAGAACTTGAAATTTAGGATTTAGTATTTAGAATTTAGTATTAAAAAAGGGTGTTTAGGAATTTCATAAACGGTTTCATAACTACGTGGAAGGGTTTAACTCTTACCATCGGGCACCTTTTTTCATCACACAAAAAGCGGCAAATAATACAGGTTAGCTCCGACAATTATTTTAAGCAGATGGAGGGCACCAATACAATCCAGTATCCTAAGCAGGAGTTGCCGGTGCCGGAAGTTGGCCGTTACCAGTTGGATGTAGAGATCGATGACTGTATCGTTTGCGACCTCTGCGCTAAAGTTTGCCCTGTCGATTGTATCGACATTGAAGCGATAAAAGCTACCGAAGCTATTGGACAAACATCGGATGGAACGACCAAGCGCTTATATGCAGCGAAGTTTGATATTGATATGGCCAAATGCATGTATTGCGGATTGTGCACCATTGTGTGCCCGACCGAGTGCATCATCATGACTAATCAGTACGATCGTACCGTATTTGAGCTGAAGGACCTGACTTACGAATTTTCGGACATGACAGCCGAGGAGGCTGCCGAAAAACGTGCCCTACTCGAAAAGCAATTGGCCGAAAGGCAGGCCGCCAAAGAAGCTGCTATGAAACAGAAAGGGGGCGGAGCATGACAATGGTACAAGCCATGTTTTACCTGATGGGATTCATCACTCTTGCTTCTGGTCTGTTTATCGCCATAAGTAAAAACCTGGTTCGAAGCGTTTTTATGTTCTTTGTGACGCTGATGGCGCTGGCTGGTTTATACGTGCTGGCGCTGGCCGATTTTATAGCCATTACGCAGATTGTGGTGTATGTGGGTGGAATACTGGTGCTGATCGTCTTTGCATTTATGCTTTCCGGCAGAGAAACGTTGGCCAATTTGCAGCAACAGCAAAGTAAGTTTATCAGAATAAAGAAGCTTCCCGCCATTTTGCTGGCGGTGTTGTTCTTTATTGTGATGATCAACGTGCTGTTCAAAACCAACTTTGACGGCCTTCCCTGGATACAACAAGCGATAGCACAAAAAAATACGATTGGCACTAATGATGCAATGATCGGTAATATTGGGGTTGGATTGATGACTCATTACCTGCTGCCCTTTGAGGCAATCTCCATTTTATTGATGATGGCCCTGGTAGGTGCAGCGCACATTTCGAGAAAGGAGAAGGGTATATGATCAGTTTATCCGATTTCCTGATTGTAAGCGCTGGGCTGTTTTGTATCGGGCTGTTTGTTACCCTGACCAAAAGAAATGCAATCCAGATTCTGATCGGTATCGAACTGATGCTGAATGCCGCGATCTTGAATTTAATTGCCTTTGGCAAATATGACAGGTTTACCAACAGCGGGCAAACCTTTGCGTTGTTTGCAATAGTTTTGGCCGCAGCAACCACGGCGGTTGCATTGGCTATTATATTAAACGTTTACAAAAAATACAAAACCATTGATCCGGATAAAACGGATCAATTGAAAGATTAATTATCGTAGAGACACGATGCATCGCGTCTCTACACTGTTTAAAAGCATTGGAAGATTTTCTACAGCACATAGATACATTAACGATCAACTTTGCCCTGGGCGCGGTTATAATGCCACTGCTGGCTGCTATCGTTAATCGCTGTCTTCCCGCTAATTCTAAACCATCCGGATGGATATCTACCCTGGCTATACTGGTAAGTGCGGTTTTATCAATTTTTGTTTTTGCAAAAGTTTGGAATCAACACGAGGTGCATCAGCAGCAAGTTTGGTTCACTATCGGAAACACCTCGGTTTATACGGGTATTTTGCTGAATAATCTTTCAGTACTGATGCTGGTGTTAGTATCGCTCGTGGCATTGCCGGTGCATATCTACTCAACAGCCTATATGAAGGACGACGACCGCTATGGCCGTTATTTCGTCTACCTCAGCTTTTTCTGTTTCAGTATGCTGGCATTGGTTGTTGTAGATAACCTGGTGCTGTTTTATGCTTTCTGGGAATTGGTGGGCTTCTCATCCTATTTACTGATCGGTTTCTGGTATACCAAACCGAAAGCTATTATTGCCAACAAAAAAGCCTTTATCATGAACCGGATAGGGGATATTGGTTTGCTTACGGCAATTGCCATCCTCTTTGCGTCATATCACACTTTTGATATCGAACAATTATTCGGCGCTAATGGCGTAGTTAAATCTGCGGCAATCTCATCAAACTGGCAATACGTTGCCTGCATTGGTTTGTTTCTGGCGGTTGCCGCGAAATCAGCTCAATTTCCGCTGCATACCTGGTTGCCCGATGCGATGGAGGGTCCGACGTCGATCTCAGCGCTTATCCATGCCGCCACAATGGTTGCAGCCGGGGTGTTTTTACTTGGTCGTTTTTATCCCGTCTTCACGCACGATGAGCTGACTATTTTAGCGATTATCGGCTGCTTTACAGCTTTTATGGCCGCAACCATCGCACTCACCCAAAACGATCTGAAGCGCATTCTCGCTTACTCAACTATTTCCCAATTGGGCTATATGGTAATGGCCATGGGCATAGGCGCGTATTCTTCTTCGCTGTTTCACCTGGCCACGCATGCTTTTTTTAAATGCTTGTTGTTCCTGGTTGCAGGTATTGTGATCCATGAGGTGCAGCACATGAAGGACGAGTACAACTTGCACATCGATCCACAGAATATACTGTATATGGGTGGTTTGCGCAAAAAGATGCCTTTGACGTTTATCGCCTCTGTGGTTGGTGGTTTGGCGCTTTTCGGATTTCCGTTAACATCCGGTTATTTATCCAAGGACGGCATATTGATTCAATCTTTTGAGTGGGCCGAAGGCAAAGACTGGTTACATAAACTGATTCCGATTGGCGCTTTACTCACCAGTTGGCTAACGGCGTTTTATATCGCAAGACTAGTGATAAAAGTATTTTTCGGTGAGTTTAAAGCCGCGCAATTTGATCCGGCAATAAAACTGCATGTCAGCGATGGCAAATGGCAATACAGAGTACCGCTGGTGTTGCTGATGGGGTGCAGCCTGTTTCCACTCTTTTCAATTAACCCGATTTTATATGAGAAAGCCTGGATATTTAATGGCTTCTCAGTTATTACAGCTTTAGACCGCGTAAATATCTATCATACTATTTTGCCGCTGCTGGTCAACCTCGTTGGAGTAATTGTGATGTATTGGGCCTATGCCATTTATATCAAAGAAAAGGCGCTGCCGTTACCCGAATCCGGTTTCCTGTTTAGATTTTCCTACCGCGAATGGTATTTTGATAAGATATATCAAAAAGTCATTGTATTGCCTGTGATAGCGCTTAGCAAGTTTACCCGCTGGTTCGACCGCAATATACTTGATGGTTTTATACATTTGCTGGCGAAAATTGGCATTGGCGGGTCAAAGATTGCCGAATGGTGTGATCGATATCTAATCGACGGATTTTTGCATCTATTGGCATCAATAACCCTGGGTATCGGTAATTTTGCACGGCGTTTCCAAAATGGTAAAGTGCAATACTACTTGTTCAGCATGCTGGCGATTATTTTAGCTGTTTTTATTTTTAAAATACTTATTTATTAGATATGAGATTTGAGATATGAGATTTGAGACTTTAAATAGCGGACAAATAAAAAGTCATGCCTTACTTTTTAAACAGGCCATGAATCTCATATCTCATATCTCAAATCTCACGTCTAGATCATGAATATACTGTCACTGCTGATATTTGCCCCCTTGCTTTTCGCACTGCTCATTGTGGTGTTGCCCTCGTCATTGCGGGTGGGATTCAAATACATTGCCCTGCTTGCCACATTGGTGCAGTTGGGAATCAGCATCTGGATGTACCTGCATTTTCAAACCGGGAGCGGTTTTGCCGGGGTAAATAACGAAGCTCAATTTCAATTCATGCAGAAATTGCCCTGGATCAACCTCAACCTGGGCAGCATGGGTCATATGCAGATTGATTATTTCGTTGGTATCGACGGTATTTCGATTACGCTGGTGTTGATGACTTCTGTAGTAATGGTGATTGCGGCAGTGGCCTCCTGGGAAATTAAGAGTAACCTCAAAGGCTATTTTACCCTGTTTCTGTTGTTGAACACAGCTGTAGTTGGCGTATTCTGTGCGCTTGATTTCTTCCTGTTTTATATCTTTTATGAGCTGATGTTGTTGCCACTCTATTTCCTCATAGGTATGTGGGGTGGGGCACGACGCGAATATGCGGCAATCAAATTTTTCCTTTATACTTTATTTGGTTCGGTGTTCATGCTGCTGGTTATGGTGGGCCTTTACCTGTCGGTTAAAGATCCGGCTACGGGTAATCATACCTTCAATATCGTTCAAATGATGAATCCGGCCAGCTACGATTCCGATTCCATTTTCTCGGTATTAGCACATAAAACCATCTTCGGAATACCGGCCCGGACGGTTGGCTTTGTGGTGTTGTTTATTGCATTTGCCATAAAGGTGCCGGTAGTGCCGCTGCATACATGGCTGCCTGATGCCCACGTGGAAGCGCCCACTCCGG
>JAICXZ010000547.1 GCA_025934475.1 Mucilaginibacter sp.
ATACAAAGCCAACCTGGATAACTACCGGCATCAGCTTGAACTAAAGTGTGCACAATACCATATCGACCTCGTTGACGCCAACATCCACGAGGGATATAATCATATCCTCAAATCGTACCTGGTAAAACGAAATAGCATGGTGTGAATAATTTTGAAAACACGATTCTAAACGTAGTTTTGTGTACCAAATATTGATCCTTTTATAACACTAATTTTTGAAAATCTAATTACATGGACGACATCCAGATTAAAAAGCAATCCAAAAAGTACGATGCGATTATCGTGGGCTCGGGAGCAGGCGGGGGTATGGCCGCGTATGTACTGGCTAATGCAGGGTTGAAAGTTTGTTTGCTAGAGGCAGGGCCCAATTATGATCCGCGCGAAAATTCATCACAGCTAAAAAACCCCTGGGATTCGCCCCGCCGTGGTGCGAGCACTAAATTCAGACCTTTTGGCGATTTTGATGGTTGCTACTGGGGATGGGATATAGATGGCGAGCCTTATACACAAAAGGACGGCAGCAACTGGGAATGGTGGCGCGCCAGGATGGTTGGCGGAAGAACCAATCACTGGGGCCGTATTTCGTTGCGTTTTGGTCCGAATGATTTCAAAAGAAAAAGTATAGATGGCTTGGGCGACGACTGGCCGATAGGTTACGACGATGTGAAGCCTTATTACGATAAAATAGACCAGCTGATTGGTGTATTTGGTACCAACGAAGGCCTTTATAACGACCCTGACGGTATATTCTTACCGCCGCCAAAGCCACGCTTGCATGAGCTATTCATCAAAAAGGCGGCGAATAATGTCAAGATCCCGGTTATTCCATCGCGTTTGTCGATCCTGACTAAGAAAATAAATAATACCCGCGAAGCTTGTTTCTTCTGTGCTCAATGCGGCAGAAGCTGTAAGGTTTATGGCGACTTTTCGTCATCGTCGGTGCTGGTAAAACCTGCTGTTGCTACCGGTAATGTCGACCTGGTAGTAAACGCTATGGCGCGCGAAGTATTAACCAATCGCGATGGCCTGGCCAGCGGTGTGTCTTATGTTAGCAAAGACGATATGCAGGAGTACCAGGTTTATGGCCGCACGGTGATCCTGGCGGCAAGTGCCTGCGAAAGCGCACGTTTGATGCTGAACTCAAAATCGCAACGCTTCCCGAATGGTATAGGTAACTCAAGCGGCGCAGTGGGCAAATACCTGCATGACTCGACCGGTGCCGATATGGGTGGTATCATTCCTGCACTGTTCGATCGTAAACGCTATAACGAAGATGGCGTAGGCGGTATGCACGTTTATACACCGTGGTGGTTGGACGCCAAAAAAGATAAGTTGGACTTCCCGCGTGGCTATCACATTGAATACGGCGGCGGTTTCGGTATGCCTTTATACGGTTTCAATTGGGGTATCGAAAATCTGAACGGTACCTATAAAATAAAAGGTAAACAAAAAGAAGCCGGGGGTTATGGGGCTTCGTTGAAGGAAGACTATCGTTACTTCTTCGGCGCTCACGTAGGTATGGCTGGTCGTGGTGAAGGTATTGCACGTGAGGACAGCTATTGCGAGATTGATCCTAACGTAGTTGATAAATACGGTATTCCTGTTCTGCGTTTCCATACCAAATGGACGGATTACGAGATTAAACAGGCTAAGCACATGAAGCAAACATTCGCAGAAATACTGCATAGCATGGGCGCAGTAGTTACCTGGGGTGGAGATGACGGCGAGCACAACAACTGGGGGCTGCACAATCCTGGAAATATCATTCACGAGGCCGGCACCGTACGTATGGGTAACGACCCTAAAAAGTCGCCGCTGAATAAGTACAGCCAGTCGCACGACGTGAAGAACCTATTTTGCGTGGATGGCGGCCAGTTTGTATCGCAGGCCGATAAAAACATTACCTGGACGATACTGGCGCTTTCAATGCGTGCCTCAGAGTATATAGTTGACCAAATGAAGAAACAAAATATTTGATCTTGTTATCATGAACAGAAGAGATTCATTAAAAGCATTGGTAGTTGGCGGCTTATCCGCCTCGGTATTGGTTGAGGCTTGTAAACAGCCGGCAACTCCCGCCTCAACAACGGAAGCTGCGGCGGGCAAAGAGCCAGATCAACCGGACCGGATGGCCGAAGAAAAAGAAGTAGACAGGAAACTACGGGCGGAGCCCAAATTCTTTACCGATCACGAAATGGCAACGATTACCATTTTGGGCGATATCATCATTCCTAAAGATGATGTGAGTGGTAGCGCTTCGGACGCTAAGGTGCCCGATTTTATCGAGTTTATTGTGAAAGATATGCCCGAGCACCAGGTGCCCATGCGTGGTGGGCTGCGCTGGCTGGATTTACAATGTCTGAAGCGTTTCGAAAAATCGTTCAAAGAGTGCGATCATACCCAGCAAATGGAAATGGTGGACGAAATTGCATGGCCCAAAAAGGCAAAACCCGAAATGCACCAGGGCGTCGCTTTCTTTAATTTGATGCGTAACCTGACCGCCACCGGTTTCTATACTTCCGAAATAGGGGTGAAGGATGTGGGCTATATGGGCAATCGCCCTAACCAATGGAACGGTGTTCCGGCAGATGTGCTGAAGCAATATAATATGGCTTATACTGACAAGGAGCTTAAAGAATGCATTAGCTTTGATACGAAGGCTTAAAATCTTAACGGCTTAAAGAATCTGAACCGGCTCATAACAGGGCCGGTTCTTTTTTTATCGGCCGTTTGTCATAAAGTGTACTTAATACGATAGGTTACCAAAAGTTAACATTGGCTTTATAAGGCGGTGCCTACTTTTGCGGCATTTAATACCGAACCAGTTAATTACGTTCTTTATTTCGGTAATAATAAGATCAGTTAATAAACAATTAAAGAGGGCAGTACCCTCTTTAATTGTTTATGGCCGTGCTATTCTTCGGCTTTAATGCGAAATATCATGCCATCCATATCCTCTTTTATTCTGAGCTGGCAAGCAAGGCGACTGGCAGGTCCGGCATCTGGTAAAGTATCCAGCAAATCCAGTTCAGTATCGGTAGGATGGAAGTAATATTCAGGTCCTTCCAGCACTTGTACGTGGCAGGTAGCGCACAGGGCCATGCCGCCGCAAGTAGCCAGTATATGGTGGTCTGAGGCCTTTAAAACCTCCATCAGGCTCAGGTTAATATCTTCGGGAATTTCGACCGGTCGACGCTGCCCGGTTCGGTCCTCAATAGTTAATGTTATCATATCAGAAGGCTGTGACACCGTAAACAGTGGTGTATTTAAAACTTAATTTTTGCTGCGGGTAAACGTATTTGAACGCACTTTGGGCCATCAATGCGGCTTCATGAAACCCACACAGGATCAGTTTGAGTTTACCCGGATAGGTGTTAATGTCGCCAATCGCGTAAATTCCGGGCACATTGGTCGAATAATCGAATGTATTGACTTCAATAGCCGAATGCTCGATATTCAGCCCCCAATCGGCAATAGGTCCAAGCTTTGGGGTGAGGCCGTAAAGCGGTATCAGGTGGTCAGTTGTAATGATTGATTCGCG
>JAICXZ010000643.1 GCA_025934475.1 Mucilaginibacter sp.
CCTCACCAGGTAGAACATGAATGGAGTGACCTGTACAAAGGCGAATTTGATGAAGGATGGGATGTGTATCGTCAGCGGGTTTTCGAAAAGCAAAAAAAGCTTGGTATTATTCCGGCTAACGCGATATTGCCGGAACGCAATCCGAATATTAAAGCCTGGAATGCGCTTCCTCCGGATGAAAGGCGTTTATATGCCCGCTTCATGGAGGTTTATGCGGGTTACCTCACTTATGCGGATCATGAGGTCGGCCGGTTGATCCAGTATCTCAAATCAAGCAAGCAGTTGGATAACACTTTGGTCTTTGTAATTATTGGCGATAACGGCGCCAGCAAGGAAGGTACGCTCAACGGCGATATTGACCGCATAATCACCAAAAAGCCGCACAGCGGGCAGGAAAATATTCAATATAACCTGGCTAAAATTGGGGAGATTGGTACACCAGAAGCTACGCAAAACAATTACCCGTTGGGCTGGGCGCAGGCTGCCAATACACCATTTAAATACTGGAAACAGGATGCTAATGCAGAAGGAGGAACGCGTAATCCGCTTATCGTTTACTATCCGAAATCAATTAAAGATCCGGGTGCCATCCGTACCCAATATGGTCATGTGATTGATCTGTTACCTACGACGCTTGAACTAATCGGTCTTAATCCGCCGGAGTATATCAGGGGTATCAAACAGGATACGCTGCAGGGTACTTCACTGGTTTATTCACTTGCCAATCCGGCAGCACCATCAAGGCACCGTATCCAATATTACTATATCTACGGTTCCCGCTCCATTTATAAAGATGGCTGGAAAGCCGAGGTGTATCACCATCCGGATTTCTTTGATATGACGAGTCCGGCCAGCAAGTTCAAACCTGATTCAACCGTCAACAATTTCGACAGGGACGTCTGGGAACTATATAACCTGAACACCGATTATAACGAAAGGATCGATGTGGCAGATAAGTACCCCGAAAAATTGGCTGAGTTGAAGGCGCTGTTCGATGATCAGGCGAAGAAGAACCATATCTATCCTTTTATTGATTGGGATGATGTGCTGAAAGGACGATTGCATCACATCAATCCGGAGTCTCCTCAAGATGCGAACAAAAAATCTGATAAGCAACCGAATACAGGATCATGAGACCGATCAAATTATTATTAGTTCTGCCGGCATTTTATGCATGCAGGCAACATACAACTACCATGGTTGCCGGCGGTAGCAATGCCCCGGTAACTTATCCGCATAAGGCGGCCAAGTGCTGTGAATCGAATATTCCTAAACGTTTTGCTTCACTTACCGTTGCTAACGCAGAATTGCCGGAGATTGCTTCCGCCAAAGGTCACGACGGAATGGTTTGGATAAAGCCGGGCACTTTTGCGATGGGTGCCGATAACAAACAAGGCTATCCGGACGAATATCCTAAGCATAACATAACGGTCCACGGCTTTTGGATGGATGCAACAGAAGTAACCAACGCCCAGTTCGCCAGGTTTGTAAAAGCTACGGGCTATGTTACCACGGCCGAACGTAAACCTGATTGGAACGAGCTGAAAAAGCAACTAACCCCGGGCACGCCAAAGCCAGCCGATAGCTTATTGGTAGCTGCATCTCTGGTATTTGATCCGCCAAAACAGGCTGTCGATCTTAACGACTACGGCCAATGGTGGACCTGGAAAAAAGGAGCTAACTGGCGGCATCCGCAGGGACCCGGAAGCTCGATAAAAGGCAAGGAAAAATACCCAGTCGTGCATATATCATGGTTTGACGCAGTGGCCTATTGCAAATGGGCCGGCAAACGTTTGCCCACAGAAGCCGAGTGGGAGTGGGCCGCGCGTGGAGGATTGCAAAATAAAATATACCCGTGGGGTGATGAACCCATCGATCAGGGTAAAGTGAAAGCCAATACCTGGCAAGGACATTTTCCTTATCAAAACACCCTGCGCGATAAATATTATGGCTTGGCACCTGTGGCCTCATTTGCTTCGAACGGCTATGGTTTATACGACATGGCCGGCAACGCCTGGGAATGGTGCGCCGATTATTACAATAGCAACTACTATAAGACAGTATCAGCAGGTGCAACAGATCCGCTTGGTCCGCAGAAGAGTTATGATCCGGAAGAGCCTTACGCCAAAAAGCGTGTTATTCGTGGCGGATCGTTTTTATGCAATGAAAGTTACTGCACAGGTTACCGCGTGGCCCGACGGATGAAAAGCACAGAAGATAGCGGGATGGAACATTTGGGATTTAGGTGCGTGGAGGATAATTAAAGTCTAAAGGTTGCCTTTTTGCAAAAACAAAGGCGCGCATAGCTTGTTAAAAATGAAATTTTATAATTTAATATGAAGATGCCCACTTTACTAGTTAACGGAATCGACCTTACCTCAGGGCTTTTTAAGCTGCTTCGAAATGTGAGCATCAAAAAGCATATCGGATCCGTACCCATCGAGGCGGTCTCTTATTCCGAGCAAAAGCAATTAGTAAAACGGACTCGTTTCGGGAATTTCGAATTGACGGATAAGGGAGTCAAGTTGCTCAACGGGGAAATCTCCCTCGAGCTGATCTGATAGCGTGTAAAGGCTTAAACATAAGATTTCCGTATCTTTCCAACTCTTTGATTGATTTAACATATTAACCTGATTTGGCATCACAATGAAAAGATTTGTTTTAGCTGCAACTATCGTTTTGCTTACCTTTTCACTAACAGACTCTCTAAAAGCCCAGGATAAGCCGTTAACCATCGAAAACTACTACAAGATCAAATGGGGCTATACCGAAGAGTTTATCTCACTTTGGAAAAAAAATCACTATCCCTTACTTAAAAAGTTGAAGGAAAAGGGCGATATCCTCGATATAAAAGCTGAAACACCCATAATCCATAGCGGCGAAGACACCCGCTGGGACTTTAAAGTGACCATCACTTTTAAAACCGAACATCTTGCACTTGATTACAGCATCGTCGATCCCTTCAAAAAGCAACTTTTCCCCGATCAGGACGGTTACACCAAGGCCGAGCAACGCCGTTTTGAGCTAATATTGGCGCATTGGGATGTGCCCGTAGAAGTAA
>JAICXZ010000101.1 GCA_025934475.1 Mucilaginibacter sp.
ATTGAGCATCCACGAAGATGTTGCAAAGGAAAGTGGTAAGATGCTGTTCCTACCCGAAGACAGAACCTACCTGAATTATGAAGAAATGATCCATGCCGAGGCCAAATTGCCGGCTGATAAACGCATGGATTTCGTAACTATAGTTACACCCAATTTCGCGCACTTTGGTCCGGCTATGCTGGCATTGGAGAACGGCTTCAATGTGGTGATCGAAAAGCCTATCGCGTTGACCCTCGACGAAGCCCGGCAACTGAAAAAGAAACAGGAAGAGACCGGCTTAATGCTGCTGTTAACCCATACCTACTCGGGCTATCCGATGGTTAAGGAAGCTAAACAATTGGTGAAAAGCGGCAGATTGGGCAAAATAAGAAAAGTATTTGTTGAATATCACCAGGGATGGCTAAGCAAGCTTTCTGAGAGAGAAGGCAACGCACAAGCCGCCTGGAGAACCGACCCCAAAAGATCTGGTAAAGCTGGATGTATGGGCGATATCGGTACCCATGCTGCTCACCTTGCTGAATATATCACCGGATTGAAAATAAAACAAATGTGCGCCTCGCTCAACATTGTAGTTGAGGGCCGTGCACTAGATGATGACGGCGCTATATTGCTGCGCTTTGAAGAGAATGCTACCGGCGTACTTACAGCTTCGCAAGTTGCAGCTGGAGAGGAAAATGCCCTTAAAATACGCGTTTACGGCGAAAAAGGTGGCCTCGAATGGGCACAGCAAGAGCCAAACACGCTGACATTGCGCTGGTTGGATAAGCCTGCCGAGATACTTCGCGCCGGTAATAACTATAGAGCCTGGGAGTCGACATATGCTACGAGCAATTGCCGTACACCAGGTGGTCACCCGGAAGGCTATTTGGAAGCTTTCGGCAACCTGTACCACAACTTCGCCCTGGCGTTAAGTGCTAAACTAAACGGCGAAGACCCGCATGAAGAATGGCTCGATTTCCCTGGAGTGGAAGATGGTATCCGCGGTATGGCGTTTATCGACAATGTAGTTGCCTCAAGTCAATCAGATCAGAAATGGTTCGACCACGTGGTCTGATGTGCGAATGTGCAGTTATGCAAATGCACTTCGACACAAATGAACTAGTGAACCTATGAACTAATGAACTAAACTAATGAGAACAATAAAAGGCCCGGCAATATTTATCGCACAGTTTATCGGTGATAGCGAGCCGTTCAATAATCTTACCTCGATTTGCAAATGGGCGAAAGGTCTTGGCTATAAGGCGGTTCAGTTGCCCACCAATGATTCCCGGTTTATCGATCTGAAAAAAGCTGCAGAAAGCAAAACTTATGCTGATGAAATAAAAGGACAGGTAACCGATTGCGGTCTTGAAATATCAGAACTATCAACACATCTCCAAGGTCAGCTGGTTGCTGTGCATCCGGTTTACGACACGCTCTTTGATGCCTTTGCGCCGGATGCAGTTAAAAATAACCCGTCGGAGCGCCAGAAATGGGCAGTTGAGCAGGTAAAATATTCAGCCAAAGCATCGCAGAATCTTGGATTAAATGCGAGCGTCACTTTTAGCGGCGCATTGTTATGGCCCATGATGTACCCATGGCCACAACGTCCTCCGGGCATTGTTGAGACCGGTTTTACTGAACTGGCCAAACGCTGGGAGCCGATATTGAATTATTACGACGAGTGTGGTATCGATCTTTGCTACGAGATTCACCCAGGTGAGGATCTGCACGATGGTATCACGTACGAAATGTTCCTCGATAAGGTAAATCAGCATAAACGGGCTTGTTTGCTTTTTGATCCGTCGCACTTCGTGCTGCAGTGCCTCAATTACCTGGAGTATATCGACAACTATCACGAACGTATTAAAATGTTCCATGTAAAGGACGCTGAGTTTAATCCGACAGGTAAACAAGGCGTGTATGGTGGTTACCAGAATTGGGTGGATCGTGCAGGGCGTTTCCGTTCATTGGGCGATGGACAAGTTGATTTTAAATCAATTTTTAGTAAATTGACTCAATATGATTATCCGGGATGGGCAGTGTTGGAATGGGAATGCGCATTGAAACATCCTGAAGACGGTGCAAGAGAAGGTGCCGAATTCATCAAAAATCATATTATCCGCGTTACCGAAAAGGCATTCGACGATTTTGCCGCTTCGGGCGGGAATGAGGGTTTTAATCGCAAAACCTTAGGGCTGGATTAAAATCAATTTTGACAAAAAACCAATTATAACCTAAATAAGAACCAATGCAAATTAATCGTACTCAACTTTTCAGGGCAAGCTGTCTTTCCCTGCTGGTTACATCCCTTTCGTTCGGCATCAGGGCGGGAACGCTGAATGACTTCGGCGCTGTTTTTGGCCTCGACAAAGCACAGCTGGCGTCAATTACCGCTACGGCATTTTATGGATTCCCAATAGCAGTAGTTATCGGTGGATTTGTAGTTGATATTATCGGGATGAAACGCCTGCTGGTCCTGGCATTCATCTTTCACCTGGCGGGTATATTGATGACAGTTTTCGCGCAAGGATACTGGACGCTATATCTTTCGACCTTAATGATTGGTATCGCAAACGGAACAGTTGAGGCAGCTTGTAATCCATTGGTAACATCACTCTATACCGATAATAAAACAACTAAGCTTAACCATTTTCACCTTTGGTTTCCAGGAGGTATCGTTATAGGCAGTTTATTGGTTTTCGCTATAGACGCTATGCACTTAAACATGGATAAGCAATCTCTTTTGCAACTAAAAGTTGGATTGATGCTTATTCCTACAGTTATCTACGGTTATTTATTTTCGAAACTCCATTTTCCTGTTACAGAACGCGTTGCATCCGGCGTTTCAACCAGTGGAATGTACAAAGCGCTTGCCAATCCGCTTTTCATATTCATGTTTATATGCATGTTTGGCACCGCGATAACAGAATTGTTTACTGGTCAGTGGATTGACGTATTGTTGAAGAATGTAACAGATAACGCGATATTGCTGCTTACATTGGAAACGGGGGTTATGGTATTAGGTCGTGGATTGGCCAAGCCAGTGCTGAAACGTTTCCCGCCACAAGTGGTATTATTGATGTCGACAATTCTTGCATCAATCGGAATTTACATGCTGAGTACGGTAACTGGTCCGGCGCTTTATGCTGCTGCCATTATTTTCGGTATGGGTGTATGTTATTTCTGGCCAACAATGCTTGGTTTTGTAAATCAGAATATGCCAAAAACCGGCGCTATTGGATTGAATTTGATGGGTGGCGCAGGCATGTTTGCAGTATCGCTATATACAATTGTGATGGGTTCTCATTATGATACCATTGTAAAACAGGCTAATGGAGATAGCACTTTTGCCGGGCGACAAATATTGCAGGATACACTTGTAATACCCATAGTTCTGATTGTTGCTTTTGCAGGCCTGGTGGTGTATATGAGAGCCAAAAATAAAACCAAACCTTTGGAGCAAGTTGCTGTATAATTATAGCCGAATATTTAAATTGCACACATTAACATTACAATCACAAAACAAACCAACAACACTTTAATTTATCATGAAAAAAGCATTTATCGTCCTCGGTGTAAGTTTAGTTTTCCTGGCAGCCTGTGGCGGCAGCAAAACCGGTAACGATTCACAAGCCGACAGCACTGCAGGGGCAAATAAAACCGCTGTTTCAACAGACGCTAACGCAGCAAACGATACAGCAGCCAGCCACAACGGTACCGACAAAGCAGGTGGTACCCCATCAGCACCGGGCGCTCAACTGATCGCTAAATCAGATTGCAGCACTTGCCACAAGGAACAAGTGAAGGTAGTAGGTCCGGCATTTGCCGACGTTGCCGACAAATATAAATCGGGCGGCGATGCAATTGTGGATACACTGGCCAACAAGGTTATCAACGGAGGCAGCGGTCACTGGGGTACTACACCAATGGCAGGTCACCCAACGTTATCAAAGGATGACGCCAAAACAATGGTTAAGTACATTTTGTCTATCAAAAAACAGTAGTTCTTTAGCTACTTAATTATAGCACATGACCGCCGGTATCAGAGTCAAACTATCGACCATGATGTTCCTGGAGTTTTTCATCTGGGGAGCATGGTTTGTAACGATGGGAACCTACCTGATGACGAGTTTACACGCGTCGGGTACCGAAAATGCTGAGGCATATCTGACGCAGGCATTCGGGGCGATCATCGCACCTTTTGTCATCGGCTTAATTGCTGACAAATATTTTTCGGCTCAAAAAATACTGGGAGTGCTGCATCTTATAGGTGCGGCACTTTTATTTTATGAGTCGATAGCGCCAAATTTTGGTGCATTCTATCCGGGTATCCTGACTTATATGATCATCTATATGCCCACGCTGGCATTGGTCAATTCAGTTTCATTCAAACAAATGACCGACCCCAGCAAGGAGTTTCCGTGGATCAGGGTGTTTGGTACGGCCGGCTGGATGATTGCCGGAATTGTTATAGGCTGGCTCAACTGGGAACAAAGTGGTTCGCTGGCATTGACATTTAAAATGGCTGCCGGCGCGTCCTTATTATTAGGCCTATTGAGCTTTACCTTACCTGATACTCCTCCGGGTAAAAAAGGACAGAAGACCACTTTTGCTGAAATAGCAGGACTGGAGTCTATCGGGTTACTTAAAAACCGTTCCTACCTCGTGTTCTTTTTGGCATCGGTGGCCATATGTATTCCGCTGGCATTTTATTACAACTTTACTAACCCGTTTCTGAATGAGGTTGGGATGAAGCGGGCTGCTGCTATACAGGGGCTCGGTCAATTTTCCGAGCTGTTCTTTATGGCTGCAATGCCGTTCTTTTTTGTCCGCCTTGGTGTTAAAAAGATGCTGGCAGCAGGTATGTTGGCCTGGGCGTTGAGGTATATTTTCTTTGCCTTTGGCGATTCGGGAAGCAATTATTGGATGTTGATTGGGGGTATCGTACTCCACGGCATCTGTTACGATTTCTTCTTTGTTACCGGTCAAATCTATACCGACAAGTTTGCTGGCGAACGCTTCAAAAGTGCCGCGCAGGGATTCATCACACTGGCCACTTATGGATTGGGTATGATGATAGGTTATTATATGTCGGGCCCAATCGTTGATCACTGGAAGACTGGCGAGAATATGCACGACTGGAAAACTATTTGGCTCATTCCGGGGGGAATTGCTATCGCCGTTATGTTGCTCTTCCTTTTGTTTTTTAAGGATAAAAATACTACCGAATCCCAACCCGGACTGGACATTGAAGAGCCATCGCCGGAAGTTCAGATATAAATTAACTATTCGTCATGAGTGACCAAAATCGCCGATCGGCAATAAAAAACATGCTGGCAGGCACTGCCGCAATCACAACAGCAGGAATGTTATCGTCATTTACAAAAAGCGAGCACCAAGAAAACTTCGCTCCGCTTAAAGGAAATATAAACCACTCGGTTAGTCCATGGTGCTACAGCGAACTTACGCTTGATCAGCTTTGCGAAACCTCAAAAGGCCTCGGCATAACCGGCATTGATCTGTGCGGCCCGAAAGATTGGCCAACATTACAAAAACACGGCATGCACTCGCCGATGTGTAATGGCGCCGAAATTAATCTTACTGATGGATTCGGTGATACCCAGTTTCACGACACGCTGGTAAAGAACTATACCGATATGATCCCGCTGGTGGAGAAAAACGGTTATACCAACCTCATCTGCTTCAGCGGTAGCCGTCGCGGTAAAGATGATGAGACCGGATGGAAAAATTGTGATGCAGGCCTCAAACGAATCATTGGCCTTGCCGAAAAGCATAACGTAGTTCTCTGCATGGAATTGCTCAACAGCAAGATTGACCACAAAGACTACCAGTGCAACAGGGTCGAGTGGGGCGTTGAGTTATGCAAACGCATAGGTTCTCCAAATTTTAAACTGTTATTTGATATCTACCACATGCAAATCATGGAAGGAGACATCATCAGAAATATTACCGACTACCACCAATACATAGCCCACTTCCACACAGGAGGCATACCCGGCAGACACGAAATAGATGATACACAGGAGTTGTATTATCCTGCAGTAATGCGTGCCATTGTTGCTACCGGTTTTAAGGGCTACGTAGGACAAGAGTTTGTGCCGAAACGGCCGGATAAGATCGCTTCATTGCGGCAGGCCATACAGCTTTGCGACGTTTAAACAGAACCAAACTAACAAACTATACTTCATGACTAATAGAAGAACATTTTTGGCCCAGGCAGGGCTGGCTTCGGCTGCATTGGTACTTGGTCCCAAGCTACTAAGGGCCGAGGGCCGTCACAATCCGGGTCTCCAGCTGTATTCACTTCGTGATCAGTTGCCCAGCGATGTAAAAAGTGTAATTGCAAAAGTGGCGAAAGCCGGCTTCAAGGAAGTAGAAACTTTTGGCTATGATATGAAAACCGGCTACTGGGGCCTCAAAGAAAAAGATTTCAGCAAGCTGCTGAAGGACAATGGTCTTACTTCGCCCAGCGGACATTACGGCATCGATTCATTTTTTGGCAAAGGCGATACTGCCGAGCTCAAAAAATATATCGAGGTTGCCAATGCCCTGGGACAGACTTACGTGGTTATCCCCTCGCTAAACGGAGACTTTATCAAAACCGAAGACGAATGCAAAACCGTGGCTGAGAAAATGAACAAGGCCGCGGAAATTTGCAAAGCGTCAGGCTTGAAACTAGGCTACCACAATCACAACTTCGAGTGGAAGCCGTTAGCTGGTGGAGGCACGTTCTACGATACTATCCTGGCTAACACTGACCCCAAACTGGTTCACATGGAGATGGATATTTTCTGGGTGGTACGTGCAGGACAGGATCCGATCAAGATATTAGATAAACATCGCGGTCGTTATGCCCTGGTGCATATTAAGGACAGGGATAAGGTTCATACCGATCTTAATACCGAAATAGGTAAAGGCAGCATTGATTTTAAGAAAATTGTTCCGGCAGCCCGGGCGGCCGGTGTAAAGCATTTCATTGTGGAACAGGAGAATTTTACCAATATTGATCCCTTTGTGAGTATTACAGAAAGCTGTAATTACTTGAAGAATACGCTTCATGTATAAGACATTAACCAACTAAACTATCAGAAATGAAATACAGGATCATTTTAACCGCAATGATGGCAGGCAGCCTGTTTGCGGCAAAGGCACAGGAAAAAGCAAAGCCCGAGGATACCGAAATCTGGGAGCCGATACCTAAGGTAGTAACCCCCGGTGCACATTTAGGCGACGCGCCTTCAGATGCGATCATCTTGTTCGACGGTAAAAACCTGGACGAATGGGTAACAGTAAGCGATGGTTCACCAGCCAAATGGGATGTTGCCGATGGCTTGCTAACCGTAAACAAAGCCAATCACTCAGGCAATATTGAGACCAAACGCAAGTTTACCAACTACCAGTTACACATTGAGTGGAAAGAACCGGAGGGTTTGGAAGGTACAGGACAGGGCAGGGGCAACAGCGGCATTTTCCTGGCTTCGATCGGTAAAGGCGATGCAGGTTATGAGTTGCAGGTACTTGATCCGTACAACAACAAGACCTACGTGAATGGTATGGCTGGCAGCCTTTACAAGCAGGCTATTCCACTGGCTAATCCAGGTCGCAAGGATAACGAATGGCAGGTTTATGATGTGATCTGGACCGCGCCGGTTTTCAATGCGGATGGCTCTTTGAAATCACCGGCATATGCTACCGTATTTTTCAACGGTGTGCTGGTTGAAAACCACTTTGAACTGAAGGGCCCGACGCAGTACATCGGCAAACCAAGCTATGATAAAGCCGCTTTCGGCCCCGCCCCAATAAAATTGCAGGCACATGGCGATTCAAGCAAGCCGCTGAGCTTCCGTAATATCTGGGTTAGGGAACTGTAAAATAAGTTTAAAAATATAATAAGGGGCTTATTCCATGAGGAATAAGCCCTTTTTGTTTAAGTAAAATTTTTAACTAACAATGATTTTTTTTCATTTTGGTTAAAACCCCTAACCCTATTCCGGCCATTTTCGTATAAAAAACGAAGTCACCATGACTGGTTAATTGCCCATAAGGGGACGACCTGAATTAAAATATTGAGAACGATTTGATGTTGAGCGCCACTGAAATAGCTGCCTCGGTAAGGAAACTATTATTTATTATTTTCCTGGCAGCCCCCCTTTTTTGTTTTTCCCAAGCCCCTAGTATCAATTTTGATCATTTTGGAACGCGTGAAGGGCTGTCGCAGATCAATGTAAACTGTGTTTTCCAGGATAGCCGCGGCTTTATGTGGATAGGTTGCCGTAATG
>JAICXZ010000754.1 GCA_025934475.1 Mucilaginibacter sp.
GCTGCATTTACTTTTTGATTTAAGTTGCCCTGCGGAAGACTTAAACCAAGGTGGGGAAATTTCAAATCTCTAAAAGTGGATACTGTATCAGGTTGATTCATTACCTACTTCTCTGTAAATTGCAATAACGCAATAAACCTACGTCGCATGAAAAAAATAATCCTTATTGCTTTGCTGGCAATTGCTTCGTTTGTCGCCAAAGCTCAACAAGACACAACGGGTTTCGATATTCCGATGAAGGACGGACGAATAGTGTACGAGGGAATTGTTGAAACACCAAACCTCGCCAAAATGGACTTGTATAACAACGCCAAACAATGGTTTGTCGATTATTTCAACAGTTCAAAAGACGTAATACAGAACGAGGATAAAGATCAGGGCCGCATTATCGGCAAGGGGATAATTTTTATATACCGGAAAACTATTAGTATAAACGGAGCCTACGATGACAGAATTACTGTTCAAATTGACTTAAAAGATGGGAAGTATAGGTACAAAATATATAACATGACCATCACCGAACCGGCACCGCACCATACCCCTACTGGCGAAAGCCCGCCCAGGCAATTTTTACCGGAGGACATGGTAAATAAGTTAAACGGCAAAGGAAAACTGTTTCTCACCGACGATCAATGCACGAAGCTACTTGCATCTGAGGATAAAGAAGTAAAATCGACAATAGCTTCATTACAAAAAGCAATGAGCAAAAAACCGGATAGCTTTTAATCCAAACTCATCTTTATTCGCTCAGTACTGGCTGGCAAATAAACAAAAGCCTCCCGAGCATTTTCCGAAGAGGCCATTTGATATTATTGAAATAGAGATTTCTTATCCTTCACTGTGACCCTGCTCATGCAACTCTTCCGACCTGAACAGTTTTGCGCTGAAATAGTCGTTATTCATGCGCGAGATGTTGGTCATCTTGATCTCTTTCGGGCATTCAGCTTCGCAGGCGCCGGTATTGGTACAGTTACCAAAACCTTCTTCGTCCATTTGGAACACCATCGATTGTACACGACGATAACGCTCAGGCTGCCCCTGTGGCAGCATACCCAATTGCGTCACCTTGGCAGAAACGAACAACATCGCCGAAGCATTTTTACAAGCGGCTACGCAAGCGCCGCAGCCAATGCAGGTTGCCGAGTTGAAAGCTTCGTCGGCAATAACCTTCGGGATCGCAATTTCATTGGCATCCGGAACGCCGCCCGTGTTTACTGACACGAAACCGCCAGACTGCTGTATTCTATCGAATGCTGAGCGATCCACCGCCAAGTCCTTAATAACCGGGAACGGTGCAGCGCGCCATGGCTCGATAGTAATAGTTTGCCCATCGTGGAAACTGCGCATATGCAGCTGGCAGGTAGTAATAGCTCTTTTTGGCCCATGTGGGTGACCGTTGATATACAGCGAGCACATCCCGCAAATACCCTCGCGGCAGTCATGATCAAAATAGATCGGGTCCTCGCCCTTGTGGACGAGGCTTTCGTTCACCACGTCCAGCATTTCGAGGAATGACATATCCGGCGAAATACCTTCAGCCTTATAGGTTACGAATTTGCCCGCTGTCTGCGCATTTTTCTGGCGCCATACTTTCAGCGTCAGGTTCATGTTTCCGTTACTCATTCTTTTTTAGATTTGAGATTTGAGATATGAGATTTGAGACTTTTGTTTCATTAATTCATATTTCAAACCGTACTACTCTTAATCTTTTATTTGGATGCGAGGCTGAACAGTCTCATATCTCACATCTAATATCTACTTATTCAAAGTTTGCTGAAATGCATAATTCATTTTCTGCAGTTCATCAATTTGACTTAATAGATCATTTAGTACATCACCGCCCAACAAGTTCAGTCTGTTTGAAATAACTAACTGGGTCTGCAATTCATAAGAAGAGCCATTAGCGATGCCTAAAAAGTTGGCGAATTCTTTCTTGGAATTTCTTCCGGCTCTTCAGCAATATTTGAAGGAATAGAAACTGCCGATCTTCTTGATTGGCTAATCAACCCAAATCTTTCATCTGAAGGGAAAGTTGATGTCGCTTTATAAACGTCAACCGTCAAATCAATCGCCTTATTCCAGATTTTCAGTTCCTTCAGGTTATTCATGTCTTTAGATTTTAGATGTCTGATTTGAGACTATTGATAGATCGAGATTTTCACTTAATTAATTCACCAAAACTCATATCTCATATCTCACATCTATCACTTATAGCTCCGTTGTGTTAAATGAACATTCTCGAATACCAGTTCTTCTTTATGCAATTCCTCGGGCTGGTTGTCGCCTTTATATTCCCATGCGGCTACGAAAGCAAAATGCTCGTCGTCGCGTTTGGCTTCGCCTTCGTCGGTTTGCGATTCTATCCTGAAGTGGCCGCCGCACGATTCTTTGCGCATCAGTGCGTCGTCAACCATCAGTTCACCCAGTTCGAGGAAGTCGGCAACACGGCCTGCTTTTTCCAGGGACTGGTTAAGCTCTTCGTTCTCGCC
>JAICXZ010000258.1 GCA_025934475.1 Mucilaginibacter sp.
CAATACCGTTCTGATGATATTTTTAAAAAATGACGACTTTGTCAGGACGAATCCTTAGCCCCAATAAAGCCCAATAAATACACTGATAATCAAATATTTTAAATAATTTTCCAGTTACGGCCCGGGCAATAACCAGCACGTCCGGGATATCACCGAACCCGGGGGAAATTTTTACAATAAAAGCTCTGATCGCGTAAAATCAGCAGGGCGCTTTGCACCCTGCCGCCAATAGATTAAGCTACATTTCCGCAGCCTTTGGATGTACTGTTGCCGTTGTCGTCAACTTCGGTACAACCTACGCCGTCCTTTGCCGTGCAGCCTGAGCCACTGCATGATACAGATATACCACCGCCGCAATCTGCGGTACACGTAGCCTGTTGTACGCCACCCGATACTTTCATCATTGCGGACCTGCTGAGTTTATTGAATTTTTTCATAAACCGATTCTCATACGATAAATTGTTTTTACCGACACCAGGCTCCGGCAATTGAGCCGCATGAATGTAAAGTACATGCTCCTTCACTTTGGCCAAGTATTTTATCTATGGTACAACAGCAGGTGCACCCCAAATCATTTTGAAAGGATTTGGCGTATATTTTCCAGGTCCTTGTCTGGATTAAATTCGCCATTATACAACAGTTTCCCGTTCTCGTCATAAAGCCTTAATGTTGGATACATTGATATTTTCAAAGGTTTGGTCAAATTATGCGCATTATTTCGGTGTATGAAATAACTACTCCAGTTCATACCATGGTCCTTTTCAAAACTGTTTACTGTATTAATATCCTCGTCGTAGGCGATGCTTACCATTGAAAGCTTATAAAAATAGTCGGCCTGCAACTCTTTCAGCGCAGGTATTTCTTCAATGCAGGGGATGCACCATGTTCCCCAATAATCTATCAGTATGTATTTGCTCTTGTGAAGCAGCGGATGCAATGTCTCAAAGTTTTTGCCCGATACATTCTGCAGCGACATGCCAAATGTAGTATCGCCTGTTTTACGCGGCGGCGACTGATATAAAACAGACAGCCTCAGTTGTTTGGAATTGACCGGGCTTAATGAGTCGAATGTAAACGAAACACTGTCATTGCTCCAGTCGTCTTTTACATCGTAGCCGAAATTGTCAAAAACTTTATTGCAGCTAAGTTTAAGCTGCATCAGGTTCAACTCATTAACAAATGTTTTTGAGGAGGCATATACGATAATTTGCTGACCGGCAATTGTTGCGCTCCCCGACCAGTATTCGTTTAACATTAAAGTAAAGTCTGTCTCCTTGTAATGTTTGGTATCGGTTTTACGGTTTATATAGGAATAAGGAATAATCTTTACGTTCAATTCAGTCACGCCTCCGTCACTCGCTATTTGTTTCAATGGTAAATTTGGATAGGTGTCACGAAGCCGGGAATGTTTTTGTACACTATCTATCATTGCTTGTGTAAAAGTGAATATTTCATTATTTGTGATTATACCATCGCCATCAGCATCAACCATAATTATCTTATTGCCTGTACCATCAATTCCACTAATAAAATGAACATAGTCTCCAGCAGCCGCAAAACGCTGAATACTAACCGATAATGCAGCCGTATCAATAGCAGAAAGTGTGATTTTTTTTGCCCTGGCTAAAAATTGCGAATAATCGATACCCCCATTTTTGTATTTTCTGAAAAGCTCAGCAAGCGGGGCCAAATCGAATACGTAACGATTGAAATATTTCAGATCGATTCCGGCTGGTATCTTTAAAACGCTACTGTCCTCGTCGTTGAGCGCTTTCTGAAATGAATTCAAGGGCACACGCCCTATCGTTTTATTTAACAGGATGTCTTTTCTTTGGCAATAAGCATGCAAAGAAAAAAGCAGCAATGCCACTATATAGATCACATTCTTTTTCATAGGTCGCAGTTCCATAAATAAAGCGGCACTTTGCACCGCTTTATTTACTTATTTATGGTTTATGATGCGCCGCCACCGCTGCAGGTTGTTACATCCAATTCGCCATTGTCCTGGAGTGTATAACATCCTACACCATCTTTTGCCCCGCAGGTGCCGCCACATGATACAGATTTGCCGCCGCCACAGTCTGCGGTGCAAGTACCCTGTGCAACGCCGCCCAATACTTTTTTCATATCATCGCGGCTTAGTTGATTAAAATTTTTCATTATAAACATTTACAAATAGTTAAATTTGCCGTAACCACGCTCCGGCATTTGAGCGACATGTATCTAAAGTGCATGCTCCTTTACTTTGGCCAAAAAGTATCTTTTACCATCACGATAGCGATGGACATTGGAAATGCCGGACGTGGCTTTTTTTTAATTTTAAGGAGACAGATTAAGTGCGGTCGGGATTCACCACAGAGACATCGATAAGGCATAAATTCCGTTGTTTGATAGGGGTTCTTTGCTAAGGTGTGGTTTTTTTTGATGCCGGACAATGACAAACTCGTCAGAAAATCAATCTGCTTTTAATTATTAATAAACAACAAACTATATCCATCAGCAACTGACAAACCTGAGTCACCATCTCTTTTAACCCTTATTCCGACCTTTGATATATCCTGTTGTCTATCTTTCGGACTTATGCGGACTTCCGGACTAAAAACACACTGACAAACCTCTGTCACCACCCAACCCAATCATTCTCCCGATCTTTGAATTATGCCAATCATCATAACAAGCATTATCTATCTGGCGGCCCTTATCATCTGCCATTGGCGGAACGCCGAATCAGACCAAACCATCGAATCATAGTCTTCACTAAATCATTCAAATCACATTTCAGACAGCCACTGACAAACCATTGTCACCACCTTATCAAAGCTTTATCCCGATCTTTGAATATCTCAACAGATCACAACCTGAACCCATCTTCCGGACTTACGGACTAATCAAAACTCACATCTCATATCTCATATCTAAACCAAATGAGCTACAAAATCTACCTATACGACACTGACACCGACTGCATCGGGTCCGGCAATTTATCATCGTCAGCAATCCAGGCACAGCTTGAAGCGGCTGCAGGCCAGGATGTCGAAGTACACATCAGCTCCGTTGGCGGCAGCGCTTTCGATGCTATTGCGATCTACGACCTGATTAAAAAATACTCAGGCAAAGTGACCACCTATATCGACGCGCTGGCAGCATCCGCAGCATCGATAGTGGCAATGGGAGGCCAAACCATCATCATGAGTAAATATGCTTTACTGATGATCCACAAACCGATGGTGGGCTCGGGCGGCAATGCCAATGAATTGCTAAAAGACATCCAAATGCTCAATGTGGTCCAGTCGCGCCTGGCTCAGATCTATATGGACAAAACCGGGTTGGACGGCGTCACCGTTAACAGTCTAATCGACTCCGTCACCTGGATGACCGCTGACCAGGCGCTCGACCTGGGCTTCATCGATCAGATTGAAGAATATAGCGCCGATATCACTAACTCGGTCATCATCGGCAAGTACGCCGAATCCGCTCCCATTTTCTACCGCCGCTGCATCAACAAAATCTTAAACACCAATACTAAAACGAACATGAACATCGAAAACAAAGAACTTATCGACCGGACCACATCGGTGCTCGATAAGATTATGAACTTCTTCAAGAAGGTCGTCAACAAAAAAACCATTACCGACAAAGGCGCCTTGCACCACGCCGGCGACATGGATGAGGGAACCGAAGTTTACCAGGACGAAGAAATGACCTCGCCCGCTCCCGATGACTGCTACACCACATCATCCGGCCAAAAACTCAATGTTGCAGGCGGCAGAGTGCAAAAAGTAACGACTGATCCCGACGCAGACCCGGATGCAGATGACGATGATGACATCATGCCCGAAGGTTTATTTGGCTCCAAAAAAGAAGTACAGAATCGCAGCAAAGCCATCAAAGCAAAACTGCATGCCCAAAACGCTTTATTAGCTGAAGCCAGGACCGCGCTGGAAGCCGCCAACACCCGCCTCAGCAAAACCCGCGATGAAGTAAAAAACGAGATCCGCTCCGATTTCACCCCCGAAAACTCCCGCCGCAGCAACAAAGCCAAAACCGAGCCCACTCCGTTCTTCGCACCAAAAACTACGCTGGCGCAAAATGCGGTTAAGAAAGCGGTTTCTAAATAAATTTGGGGCTGAGCCAGAAAAAGGAACGGCCGATTAACGGGCCATCAAAACGTGTTCTTTTTATCAATTTCGGGTAGCGCCATATCAATTCGTTTCGCTAATTCAGGCAGCTTTATAGTAGGCACAGCAGGAAACAAATGATGCTCCAAATGATAGAACATGCTGAAAGTGATCTTATTTTTCCACGGCTCCCTTTGCGTTCTTGCTAACTCCGGGCTTTCATGAGTATCGTGATGTACGGTCCAAACGGCGAAAAAAGCCATGAGAAATTCGCCAATGATCATCACAATAATATGATACATCAGGAAATGTATTTGAAAATAGAAAACCACAGACGCAAATACAAGGATCGACAGCAGCTCGATAAGCACGTTGGCCCTATAATTCTTATTGCCCAGTTGCATCGTTATTTTATGGATCAGGAACATATGAACCGGTCCGTACAATATGGCACCATACCAGCTCATCCCTGCAGATTTACCTTCATAGTCTTCTTCGGATAAACAATACTTATGATGCCTGATGTGATTGAATTTGACAGCATGTATCGAAACCATCATCAATATACTGTTGATATAAAGGGACAGCCACGTTAAGAACTTGTTTGTGCCGAGAGAATTATGGAAACCATTATGCACCTGTCGTAATCCGGTAAGAAAAAAGAATGCCGAGAAGGGCAACGCGAGAAAATAATAGCCAAAATAAGCGAGCGTGATAGAAATTAGAAACCAGGGAATGGTCAAATTATTCTCGATCAGCATCTCCTTTAGTGTCAGGTTCTTCAAATCCTTCCACTCAACTTTTTTAAGTATTTCCTGATGTGTCATATGATTTATAGGGTAAATCTAAACTAAAATCAAACAACTTTTATATCCCTCTATCAACCTTCCAACTTTAAAACCTTCAAACATTACAACAAAAAATAAATGTCCCAATTTACATTCACAAACAACACCTATGCCGGCGAAGCGCTGGCTGGGTTTATGGCCAGTACGCTGCTCGAAGCCGATTCGGTGAAGCGCGGCTTGCTGACGGTCATCAACGACGTCAAATCGCGCAAGGTTATCCTTGATGTCGACGACGACGTAGTATTCCAGGACCCTTCGGGCATCTTCGCCGACCAGGGTACAACCACCCAGCAAAACGAAAGCTATCTTGATCCCGTAGTCTACGAATTCATGAAACAGGAACAATGGGATAAGCTCATCAAATCGTGGGAAGCGCAAAGCCTCAAACCGGGTTCCTTTATGGATTACGAAGGCGTTGTCGACCTGTCCGACTTTATGGTTCAGCGTTATCTCACCAAGATCCAGATTGCTAACGAACGCCTTTACTGGTTGGGTAAATCGGCTACCAAAGAAGCTACATTTACTGCTCCTTTTGCAGGCTTACTTCCATCTATAGCCACGGCTTCAGGCGTGTACAAAGTCGGCTTAGGCAAACCG
>JAICXZ010000135.1 GCA_025934475.1 Mucilaginibacter sp.
GATGGCATTGCAACGTATCCCCTTTTGAGCATAGTCGTACCCGATATTTTTGGTGAGGCCAATAATTGCGTGTTTGGATGCAGTGTAAGCACAACCAGCCCTTCCACCGAACAGTCCGCCAACAGAGGCTATATTGATAATGATGCCGCCATTTTTCTGAAGGAATAATTTGATGGCTCTTCGGCTGGCAAAGAATGCTGCATTCAAGTTTACGCCCATCACCTTTTCCCATAATTCATTCGTTACGTCCTCAACCGGCGTAAAATTGTCCATAATGCCTGCGTTGTTAACTAATATATCGAGGGTGCCATACTTTTGAATCGCAAAATCGAAAAGCATGTCCACATCTGCGTCCCTGGATATGTCGGCTGCAAAACAGTAAGCATCGCCACCCTTCGATTTAATGTCTTTAGCAACAGCTTCGATATTGATCTGGTGAATATCGCCCAGGATTACTTTTGCGCCCTGCGCGGCAAATAAACCCGCAATAGCTTTACCTATTCCCGAGCCGGCCCCTGTAACAATGGCTACTTTGCCTGATAGTGTTTTCATCTTAAATTTGTTTGGTGCATCATTACTGTAAAATCTCGGCATTTGAATACCGCAATGCCCGTTTGATTAACCGGTTGACATGTTCGCGCTTCACTCCGTCGAAACCTAGTACCATCATCTGCTTTTTCGCTGGATCCCTCTCCCAAATGGCTCCAAATTTTAATAGCATTCTGTCGAACCAGGAAAGCTGGCTGATGACCACGCGACCAGGCAAAAAAAAGGCTTCCATCCTTTTCAGCAGCCCCGTAGGCACATTTTTTTTCAAAATGATTTCCTGCATCCGATTATTACCGCTGGTTGACCCGCAAACAACAAACAGGAAAACTTTTTTATGCTGAAGATTCGACTGATTATTAAGCAGCCAGTTCTTCATGAGCAGTTTACCTACATAAACAGGACTGCCGACCATCACATAATCATATTCTGCTAAGCCTTCTGCCGGCTGACTGTCGATATCGATGATGGGGAGATAAAGCGCTTCGGCCAGCCACGAGGCATATTGTGCCGTTGAGCCGTATTTTCCTTTATAGATCACTACTCCTTTCATGCTGTTAAAATTTACATAACAAGGCTTTTGAGGCCTTTTAGTTCATTTTCAATTTCGGTCTGTCTTTCGTTTTTAAGGACATCGTTGATGTTATTGATTCCCGCAATCAGCGCGTCCGGATTGAAAGCAATACTATCAATACCGGCTTCAACCAGCATCCTGGTAAATTCCCTGGAGTCGCTCGGAGCCTGGCCACATAAGCCAACCTTTTTGTGTAATCTCCTGGCTTTTTCAATCATGGTAACGATCAAATGTTTACTGGCATCGTTCTGCTCATCAAACTGGTCGGCAATCAGTGACGAATCGCGGTCAATACCTAGCGTCAACTGGGTAAGGTCATTGGAACCGATAGAAAATCCGTCAAATATTTTTGCAAATTCTTCTGCCAGGATCACATTGCTGGGTATCTCGGCCATTACGAATATCTCAAGACCATTTTCGCCGCGCTTTAAACCAAACTCTTCCATTTGAGACATCACTTTTTTACCTTCATCCACCGTGCGGCAGAAAGGGATCATCAGTTTTACATTAGTAAGCCCCATCTCATCCCGTACAACTTTCATTGCCTCACACTCCAGTTTGAATCCATCGCGATACCTGGGGTTATAATATCTTGAAGCACCTCTGAATCCGATCATCGGATTTTGCTCTTTAGGCTCAAAATTTTTCCCGCCTATCAGTCCGGCATACTCATTCGTTTTAAAGTCGCTCATGCGAACAATCACCTCCTTTGGATAAAATGCCGCGGCAATTGTGGCTACGCCCTGGGACAGTTTATCGATAAAATATTCTTCTTTATGGGCGTAATTTCTGGTGAGGTTGGCGATTTCTACCCGTTCGGATTCATCTGTCAGGTTATCAAAATTTATTAATGCAAGCGGATGCACCTTTACATAATTGCTAATGATAAACTCCATGCGCATTAATCCAACGCCGTAGTTTGGATAACGCGCCAGCTCAAAAGCCTGGTCGGGTTCACCAATGATCAATTGTGGCTTCACGATCTCGGGCAATTGTATGCTGCTCGCATCTGTTGTTGACTCTTCCCACAGGCACCTGCCACGATAAACAACGCCATTTTTGCCTTCGGCGCAGCTTAGTGTTATTAATTCTCCATCTTTAATGGCCTGGGTTGCATTTTCAGTGCCCACAATAGCTACCGCGCCCAATTCGCGCGCTATTATAGCGGCATGGCTGGTACGACCGCCCTTGTTGGTCACTATTCCCGCTACTTTCTTCATAATCGGGTCCCAGTCTGGGCTGGTAATATCGGTTACAAGTATGTCTCCTTCACGCAGTTTATCCGCCTCTGCTGGTGAAGCCAGCAAACGAGCAATGCCGCTGGCGATCTTATTGCCAATTGCTTCACCGGTGGTAATAGTTTCTCCCTTTTCTCTGAGTTTATAAGAAGTTATTTCAATAGATCTTTCGCGGCTATGAACGGTTTCCGGGCGTGCCTGTATAATATACAGTTGGTGATTTACCCCATCCTTTGCCCATTCAAAATCCATCGGCTTTTGATAGTGTTCCTCAATGATCAGCCCCCATTTAGCCAGTTTTTCAACTTCTTTATCATTCAGCACAAAACGATCGCGCATTTCCCGCGGCGTATCTTTGTTGACGGTAGTGTTTACATCATCGTCCGCATCAGCATAAACCATCATTTTATTCTTAGTTCCAAGGTTCTTTTGCAGGATGGCTTTTTTGCCAATACGTAGCGAAGGCTTAAATACCAGGAACTCATCCGGCGTCACCGTCCCCTGTACAATATTTTCGCCGAGGCCCCAAACACCGGCTATATGCACCGCGTCTCTAAAGCCCGACTCGGGCTCAAGCGTAAAGCCCACTCCGGAGCAACCAGGGTCTGCACGGACCATTTGTTGAACACCAACGGAAAGAAAAACCTTATCGTGTGCAAAACCCTTATCCTCGCGGTACTTGATGGCGCGATCGGTAAAAAGAGATGCATAACATTTTCTGACAGCATAAAGCAAGGCCATATGTCCCTGCACATTTAGGTACGATTCATGCTGTCCTGCAAAGCTCGCATCCGGCAAATCTTCTGCGGTCGCGCTACTCCTGACAGCGACTTGCTGGTCGGCAATGTCAAAAAGGTAATCGTAGGCATCGGTTATAGCAAAAGCCAGTGTTGAAGGCATATGCGCTTCCATAATGAGCTTGCGGGCCTGCGCACCTGTCTCGCTAAGGTTCGAAAAATCTTTTCGATCAAGCTCGCTCAGCAATGTTGAAAGCTGATCGCCCAATTTATTCTCATCAATGAAGTACCGGTAAGCCGAAGCAGTGATCGCAAAACCGTTTGGAATAAGCAACCCCTTTTCTGTAAGATGGCTGTACATTTCGCCCAGCGAGGCATTTTTACCTCCAACTTCGGCCAGGTCATTAATACCGATCTGTTCAAAGTTTCTAATAAACTTTTCCATAACGATGCTATGATTTTTCATCAAAACTACTGCGGGGCAGAGCTCCGTGTGGTGACGCAAGTCAAATGCGGTTGTGACAGATATCACATTTAACCATGTCACCGGTCATTAGCAGGCTTTCGGCGGTTCGCTAATCTTGTTATATGAAAAAGACCATAATCAACTGTTAATTAATGGATCAGCATTTCGATACAGAGTCAACAGGCGAACGATCAGTATATCTCGAATCGTTAGGTGCAGCCGAAACCGTAACCGGTTCCAAGCATCTGCTAATAACACCTGGATACAACCTGATGATTGATTGTGGTTTATTTCAGGGTATTAAATACCTGCGCGAAAAAAACTGGGAACCTTTGCCGCTCAAACCGTCTTCCATAGATGCTATTATCCTGACGCATGCACATCTTGATCACTGCGGTTATATTCCTTTGTTGGTAAAAAGCGGGTTTAGCGGCCTCATATTTATGAGTAAACCAACACGCGATCTTGCAGAACTGATCCTGCGCGACAGCGCAAAACTCCAGGAAGAGGACGCATGGAAAGCCAACAAGCATGGTTATACCAAACACAGCCCAGCTAAACCTTTATACGATACCACTGACGTGGAAGCAGCTTTGCCTCATTTCAAAACAATCGAAGTAAACTCTGAGTTCGAGCTTAGCAAGAATATATCATTTAGGTTTTATCTCGCAGGGCATATACCGGGCGCTTGTTCAATTGAGGTAAGTTGTTACGGCAAAAAGATTTTGTTTTCGGGCGACATTGGGCGATATCGATCTGAATTGCTGCCTCCTCCTGAGCATCCTGGTCATGCTGATTTTGTAATAATGGAATCGACCTATGGCGACAGGCTACATGAAAAGGGGGATGTAGGCCAGAGGCTGGCGTTGGTGATCAATGACACTATTTTAAACGGCGGCAACGTATTGGTGCCGTGCTTTGCGGTTGGCCGCGCCCAGGAAATCATTCATTTGATATACAAACTGAAACAGCAGAAGGCGATTCCACCCATGGTACCGGTGTATCTGGATAGCCCTATGGCTTCATCGGCGGATAAGGCACTGCTAAAGTATCCGGAATGGCTTACTATATCCAAAGAAGAATGTGCGCGCATGTTCAGCGGTATCACTGTCAACCAGGATTATAACGGGACACAGGAGATAATTAAACAAAAGGGCGCCAAAATCATATTGGCGGCCAGTGGCATGCTAACGGGCGGCCGCGTGCTGGAATACCTGAAACATTACTTGGGCGATTCACGAAATTCCATCCTGATAATCGGCTTCCAGGCTGCGGGCACAAGGGGACGCGCATTATTGAATGGCGCGTATGAGTTGAAAATACATGGTCAGTACTATGAGACGCGGGCCAGCATAAAAGAGATAGGCGAATTATCTGCGCACGCTGATCAATCGGAATTGCTCAGCTGGTTAAAGAAATTCGAAACCATCCCAAAACGAATCTATCTTGTCCATGGCGAGCCTGCGGCGCAGGATACGCTGCGCTTAAAGATCAAAGACGAACTGGGCCGCACAGCTAAAATATTAAGAGAGGACCACAAAGAATTCCTCTTTTCATTAGATGAGGACAATTTTCAATCGATAATTGATGGCAGCGATCATTACCATAACATTTAACCCTGCGCTGGATAAAAGTGTGACTGTGCCTGAACTTATCAGCGAGAAAAAGCTGAAATGTTCGGAACCAGTTTATGAACCCGGAGGAGGAGGCATTAACGTTGCCAGGGTTTTAAAGAATCTCGGATGTGAACCGACAGCGATTTACCTTGCAGGTGGGTTCGTTGGTGAAAAGATCGGCGAGCTACTTACCAGTGATGGGATATGCTCGCAATGTATTAATATTACTGGCAACAGTCGGGAAAACTTAATTGTTGCCGACCTGGCGTCAAACAGGCAATACCTGTTTGATATGCCCGGGCCCGTAATAAAACCCGCTGAATGGCGAGGTTGTCTCAATGCCGTTGTGCTTTCGGAGGATGTGCAATTTATTGTTGTGAGCGGCAGTATACCAGCCGGCCTTCCCGATGATATTTTTAGGCGGCTTGCGTTTATCGCTGCGAAGAAGCGAGCAAGACTTATCGTCGACACGTCGGGCAAACCGCTGCGGCAGGCCTTTGACGCAGGCGTCTATATGATAAAACCTAATTTAAAAGAACTGGCGTCACTTGCCGGCATCGGGAATGTTTCGCCAATAACAGCCGCAACGGTAGCAAAAAGATTGATCGCCGGGGGCAAATGTAAAGTGATTGTTGTATCGATGGGCTCCAGTGGCGCTTTGCTTGTAACAGGTGAGGCAATCTTCGAAATACCTCAACCCTCAGTTGAAGTCAAAAGTACAGTTGGCGCAGGCGACAGTCTGGTGGCCGGAATAGTTTACGGTTTAACCCAGAACTATAGTTTACCGGAGACCGTTCGGTTTGCCGTAGCCTGCGGCAGTGCTGCTACATTAAATCCAGGAACACAACTCTGCAATAAAGCTGATGCTGAACGGATATATAAGATTATGCGTCAAACAGCTATTACCCAATCTTTGAATTTATCATGAAGGGCACGAAAATATTTGATTTTGGATTTATAGCTGCGGTGGTCGCATTTATTGCTGCTGCAGGTTACGTAGTGGTTCAGCTATTGCAAGTGCTTCATGTTACCGTCTATCCGCTCGATGCTATTCTTATCTATGCTTTTTCTTTAATAATCTCGTTGCCTTTTTTGCTTGCCATACTCGCGTTGCATTATACAATTCCTCCCGAAAGGCAGCTTTGGAGCCATGCTGCCTTGCTCCTGGCACTGATATACGCCACCTACGTTATATTAATGTACTCGGTACAACTAGCTACCGTGATACCAGATTCGCTGCGTGATAAAAGACAAACGGTGCTCACCGTAACGCCTCACTCTTTTTTTTGGACCCTGGATGCGCTTGGATATATATGCATGGGGATTTCCACCTTATTTGCAGCCCTTGCTCTTCAAAAAGATCGCAGACACAAGTGGCTTAGGATATTTATGCTGGCTAATGCCTCAACCGTCCCCCTTATTTCAGTAGCTTATTTTTATCCGCATTATTCGGTGATTGTCTTATATATCGGCTCTCCCTGGGCAATTACTGCCCCTGGCTCGATGCTGTCTCTTGCCTCCTACTTCAAAAAGCAAAAATTTGAGGCTGTCAACTTTCAGCCTGGCCTTCATTAACTTCAATACAGGCCAGGAGCTGTTTTTCGTCAAACGGTTTTAATAGGTAACAGGTTGCACCCATTTGAAATGCCTTATCGATTTCGTCTTTTTGAGACTGCGCAGTGGAAAAAACGAAACGAATGTTTTTCATTTTTTCATCATTCTTAATATCCTGAAAAACCGCGTATCCGTCTAAACCTTGCATTACGATATCACATATAATAACATCCAGGTTAATCGACTTTGCCATCTTTAATCCTTCGGCACCGTCCGAGGCTGTAAAGACCCAGTAGCCTTCCAGTTCAAGCAGTTCGGCTGTATTTTCCCTGATGTCGGAATTGTCTTCTATGATCAGTATAGTTTTTGAAATTCGGCTCATCATCAAGGGGCATAGCATGAAGTAACACCAAGTTCGAAATTAATTACTACTTAACCAATTTTTTTATTGCCCTTGGTTACACAGTTACAGTTTTAAAATGTGCTTAAAATCAATTAGCTGATTGACAGGCGTCATTGGTGCGCACCGCATGCCTCGTCATATTTGCTAATAAATAAATGGACGATGAAAAATGTGCTTGTATTAACTGATTTTTCGCCGAATTCATATGCGGCTGCCGAGGCCGGGCTCTTACTGGCAGGAAAACTGCATACCGACCTGCTCTTGTTCAATAGCTATATCAACTATCAAACGATGACCTCATATGAAGGTGGTGGTTGGATAGTTGATGAATTTACTCAACGACGGATCGATAGCATTAAGGGACTTAAGGCATTGACCGAAGGACTCGAATCACTAAGCAGTCAGTTGGATCCGCAAGACCGGTGCCCTGCCATCAACTGCGAATCAAATGACTGCGATCTGGGCATGGATGTGGCC
>JAICXZ010000524.1 GCA_025934475.1 Mucilaginibacter sp.
GCATGTTCTTTGGCTATCCGGATAAAGTCACGGCCATGGAAAAAGCAAAGGCCGGGGCGCTGGCTTACATTAACGAAATGATCAAAGAGGTAGAACTTGGCATCAAAAAGCTGGTACAGTACCGTAATGATCATTATGAAGACCTGAATATTAACCTGCTTGACGCCAATATCCGCAGGCTAAAAAAAGAAATGTACATCAAATAAACAAAAAAACCATGAAAGGTAAGAATGCAAGCAGGGACGCGAGGAAAGCGCCCAGTCTGAATGGAAAAAAAGAGCCTTCAGCCTACCAAACAGGAAAAACCTCTGTATCGAAAATTGAAATTACACCTGTTATTAAAAAAAAGAAATGATGATCAATACAAAAACAGCCATTCAGCAGGCGCGGATTTATATATATGAACTGGATAATTGCGCCAGAGAGTTCGGTTTTAAAGCTGACGAAGGATGGAAACTGAATGTACTTTCAGATGCGGAAAAAGTAGCTATTGAAAAGCAATATCATCCTGTTATTTCGGTAAAAGCGCTGCCGGAGGCACTGTCTGAAATATTTAATCTCGTAAAGGACGCCTTGTCTCGGGTAAAATCGAACATTACCAATCCCATGAAGCCAGAAAGTTTATCAGCGCAGGGATTACAATACCTGGTTGCTTACAATCCCGAACGGATGAGATAATATTCTTTCTTCCGAAAATCCACCATAGCCTGAGGCCAGCGCTACCTTGATATCAGTTCTATTGACCTGCTGTTTGGCAGGTCTTTTACTTTAAATCTCAACTCAACATGAAAATCGCTTATATTTCTGCCTGTACACCCCGGGAGTGCGGAATAGCAACATTTGATACAAACCTGATACAAGCCATTGGCGCGAACTTTAAGAAACGCAACTTGTCGGAAACCGACTTCGCCATAAACATCGGCAACAAAAAAGACTTTGAAGCACAGAAGGTTCGCCTGCTTGTCGACCCGGAAATCATGCCTCTTTTCAGTCTTGACCATGTCAAAATACTTACGGATAACACCGGAATTATACGGAATGCTAAATATGGCGTTCCCAATATGAAGAAGGGGTATTGTCTGGACGATAATGCAAGGGCGCTTATTATGGCATTAATGGCTTACGGTCAGAATAAAAGCCAGGAGGCACTTAACCTGCTGCCCGTTTATCTGAGCTATATCCATTATATGCAAATGGACAATGGTAACTTCAGAAACTTCCTGAGCTTCAACAGGAGCTACCTGGACGAGGTAGGGTCAGAAGATTCTTTTGGACGCACTGTATGGGCGCTGGGTTATATGATCAGTAATGCGCCCAATACTTCCTACCAGGAATTTGCGGAAGAACTGTTCTTTCGCTCCGTCCCTCATTTTCAAAACCTTAAGCACTTACGCGGATTATTAAACACCATAATAGGCATTACGCATTATCTGCAGGTACATGCCGCTGATGAGCGTATGTTAACCCAACTCAATAAACTAACGGAGATCGTAGTTGCAGCCTACCTGGAGCACCGCAAGGACGACTGGCATTGGTTTGAAGAAAAGTTGACCTATGATAATGCCATCTTTCCGCTGGCGCTGCTTCATTCCTACGGAATAACGGGCAATGAACAGGTGAAGCAGATCGCGCTGGAGTCTTTAAGTTTTCTGGATAAACTGACATTAAGCAATGGATATCTAAGTCCGGTCGGCAATAACGGCTGGCATCAAAAGGGTAACAAAATGCCCGCCTACGACCAGCAGGCGATTGAAACAATGGCCATGGTTTTAATGTATCTTCAGGCGTATCGGGTTGCCCATCAGCCCGAATATATCCGGAAAATGTTTTTATGCTATCTATGGTTCCTGGGAGAAAACACGCTTCGCGTTCCTCTTTACGACCATGAAACCAAAGGTTGTTGCGATGGCCTGGGCGCCGCCGGGGTGAACCGTAATCAAGGAGCTGAAAGTACGCTTGCTTATCTGATTGCGCATTTAGGTGTATTGAATGCATTTGAATTGGAATACCAGTACAACTTGCTGGGCGAACCATTAGTATAGATAAGTTGGGATCCTATATACGAATAATTGTTTCAATTCAAAATAATCGATATTCGATCAAACTGATAACTTTACTTTGAGTCGCGCCATATCATCACCTAATTTACTTTCAATGACCTTTGCATAAATCTGCGTTGTAGTCAGTTTGCTATGACCTAAAAGCTTGCTAACGGTTTCTATTGGTACGCCATTGGTTAGCGTAACAGTAGTGGCGAATGTATGCCGGGCAATATGAAAGGTAAGCGGTTTTGTTATGTCGCATGTGTCCGCTATCTCCTTTAAGTAGCTGTTCAGTTTCTGATTGCTCAATGTTGGTAATACCTTGCCCTCAGCCAGTGCTTGCGGATGACCCTTATATTTTTCTACAATAGCTAAAGCCTTTGGTAATAAAGGGACTTTGACAGGCTCGTTTGTCTTTTGCCTGTTGGTCGTTATCCAAATATCGTTCTCGGATTTTTCTATCAGGTTGGCAGGTGTTAGGTTAAATACATCAATATAGGCCAGTCCCGTATAACAACTGAAAATAAAAAGGTCTTGCACAACCTGTAACCGCACGATGTTGAAATGCTTGTTTTCTATCCTTGCCAGTTCATCTTTGGTCAAATATTCCCGTTCAACCTTATCAAATTTCAATTGGTAAGCCTGAAATGGATTGCGGTCTATCCATTCCAACCGAACAGCAAGATTAACCATCTTGCAAAATCTTTCGATATGTTTCATCAGGCCGTTGTTATTTAGTGGCTTTTGGCCTTTTTCCGGCGTTCTGTTACGCAAGTAATACTCAAAGTCTGTAATAAACTTATAGCTTAGCTCTGACAGGTATTTATCGCTTGTCTTAAACCGCTCTTTGATAAACTCCTTAATATACTTTTGGGTGGTATAGTAATTTTTCATCGTGCCTGGCTCCAATACCTTAACCTGCTCCGCATTGTGATACTCCATCAGCTTACAGAGCGTAAACTCTGCCTGATCTTCCCCGGTAACTTTTTCCTTTAAAAGTTCTGCGGTAATAAATTTCTTTTGTAATAAAAGCTGTTGGTAGCTCTCTACAATACCTGCCTTAAATTGGTCAAGGTATTTATTGAGTTTAGTAATTTCTTCGCGGCTACCCTTTGCCATTCCCTTAACAGGGTTCCAATTACTTTCCTCAATGGAACGTTTAACGGAAATTTCAATACGTTTACCGTTTACGGTAATACGGGCATAAATTGGTGATTTGCCCGCTTGGTTAATCTTTTGCTTTTTAAGGTAAAAGCTGGCGCCGAAGGTGTTGTTTGCAGTACTCATAGCTACTCAATTAAAAAATTTACAAAAGCATTGATTGACTGGATTTGATACACCCTTTGAAAAGGGGTCACCGACTTGGTTAAAAACACGTATCAAAACGCATCAAAAACAGTTAAAATAAATTAATTAAAAAATTGATTATCAGTAAGTTACAATGATTTTGGTGACCCAAACGTATGAAATAAAAATGGGTAACCGAATAGGTCTCATTTTCTTTGGTTTTACTTGAATAACTTGGGTTGAAAAAAAATAAAAAACCCCTTAAATCATACGATTTAAGGGGTTTTACCGACTTTTAGTAGTCTAATCGTCGGGATGGCAGGACGATTAATCCTTTCCGCAAATAAC